>DATEAO010000450.1:0-19588 GCA_035288345.1 Candidatus Methylomirabilota bacterium
ATCTGCTGTGCGACCAGCAGAATCCGTTACCCGAACAGTAAAGCTGAAGTTTCCTGACGCGCTTGGAATCCCTGAGATCGTTCCGCTCGAAGCGCCCAAGCTCAGACCTGACGGAAAAGTGCCGGACAGGACCTGCCAGCCATACGGTGGCGTCCCGCCGGTCGCGTTCAATGTCGCGCTGTAGGATACTCCCGCGCGCCCATTCGGCAACACGGTGGTCGTAATCGCCGGAGCGATGTTGTTCACCACATCGAATGCGTCGACGTCGATTCTCCGGGCGCTCGAGCTTGGATTCTTCGTCCCGGTCACGACGATCCGCAGGGTATGGGCCCCGAGAATCAGGCCTGTTCTGCTGTAGACTGTCTGCTGCCACCTCCTGGTCGAGTTGTACAGGTCCACCGTGGCGTCGAGCACCCCGTCCAAATAGACACTGGCGATCCCGAGATTGCTTCCGACATCGGAGATCCAGGAGACCCCGATGCCCGTGAAGGTGAACGTGGCACTCGCTGGGGTTGTCGAATCGGTCGAAGATCTGAAGCTCCCGCTGCTGGCTCCAGAATTTGAATTATTCGACCACGTGCCCGCGTAGGCGATCGCTGAGCTTGTCTGCTCGTAACGAGTTGTGGTGGTTCCCGTTGTGATCACCACGGCCAGGGAGGGGGACCACCCTGAGCTCACCCCCAACGCGTCCGTGGCCATCACTCGCACGCCATACGTGCCTGCTGCGGACCAGCTATGGGAGGCGCTCACAGAAGTTCCAGAGGCCGCGAGCGCGGTCACAGTGGTGGTGCCGTCTCCCCAATCGAATGTGTAAAGTATCTGATGACCCTCCGGGTCTGATGATGCGGTTGAGTACGCATAGCTGACCGAGACCACTCCGCTCGACGGACCGTTTGGCGTCGCGGGAATCGACGGCGGACTGTTAGCCTCGATGGTGGACGTATCCTCAGCCAGACCGATCTGAGCGCCGTCCAGATACGTGGTCGGAGCCCCGGTGAACCAGATCTTCAGATTGCCGTCGATCCTCCTGATCGTGCCTTGATAGAGGGTGGCGTCGCTCCACGGCTCGTTTCCCGCGCTGATAACAGGATTGGATTTCTCCCGCGACCATGTCAGCCCATCATAAGAGGAGGCAATCCCCAACGCGTTGCGGCCGTCTCCACCCTGGCCCGTGTAGAGCATGATGAACTGAGGGCCGTCTTTGATAATGTCGATGTGGTGGACGGACCAGTCGTCCCACTGCCCGGCGGCCCCAAAGCCAAAGATTGGATTGCCGCTATACTTGGTCCACGGTCCTCCAGGACCGGAAGCGGTCGCGTACCCCACCACGCTCCCGCTTGGATCAGCGTTGTCATACCACATCTTCCAGACACTTCCGTCCTTCATCACCCGGGCGCTTCCCACGCTATTACGCTCCCAGGATGCGGTGGGGCTAACGACCACGCCTCTGAAGGTCCATGGCCCCTTCGGATCAGACGCCGTGGCATAGAAAATCTTGAATTCGTCATCGGACAGATCGCGACCGTCTGCGTAGAGGTACCAGGTCGTTCCGTCCTTGAATACCGCGGGGTGGGCCGCGTCATTGAATCCCGCCGGCGCTGGAAAAACCGGGTTGCTGATCCCTGCATCCGTCCAGCTCACTCCGTCGTTGCTGCGAACCAACCACACGACCTCTGACGTTTCCGGGGGGTACGGGTTGTAGTAACACCAGAATCGATATCCGTCGAACGGAGCTCCAAAGTCGATGACGAAGGGCTGAATGACGCCCCATGCTTCCGAGTCTTTCGGGAAAGAGGACAGGGGGTTCAGTTCGGTCCGGGCCTGGAACGACGCGTACTCCACCTCGATCGCGTCTAGGGAAACCAGCGCTGCGGTCGAGCTCGGGTTCTTGGTGCCCGTCACTTCGATTTTGAGGGTGTGTACTCCTAGAGGTAATCCCGTCCTGCTGTAGACGTTCTGCTGATACTGCGCCGTGGGGCTATAGAGATCTACCGTCGCATCAAGCACGCCGTCGAGATAGAGCCGCGCAATCCCCTGGTCTTGCCTGACGAGGGCAACCCATGACACTCCTGTCCCCGTAAAGATAAGCGTGGCACTGGCGGGAGTGGCGGCATCGCTCGATCTTCTGTAGTCCCCCCCACTAGCCGCTGGGTCGCTCTGGACGACCCAACTGCCCTGATAGGCTATCCCGGGGTCTGTTTCCTCGTAACGGATCGCCGCCGAAAGGGTATCGACAGAGACGCACAAACCCACTACGGTTGCCAGAACCATCAAGGATCTTTTCATAGCGGCTCTGGAGATATTTCGTTGGTACGAAAGGAAAACACTCCTTTTTTGGGACCGGACTGGTCCTTTGCCGTCGGTGCCTATCGGCTCGGCTATTTTTCCAAGCTTCATCTAATTAGGCAGGAATTATGCCAAGAGGCGCTTTTTCACATGTCCTTGTAATTACGAAATTTTTTCGCGCAGGAACTGCGCGCTCTCTCGGAGGTGTAAAGAGTTCTTGAGAGTAACGCTGGGGCAGAATCCCGCAGAGTTTTTGACAGGATGCAAAAACAACTGCTGCGGGCGGTTTTCTACGTCAAAATCTGCGCGAGAGAGTCTGTAAAACTTTCTGCTGACTCGAGAGAAACTTATCCATAAAGTGAGTAGACGGAGGACGCTCTTTCAGCAAAATGACAGGCAGGAGGATCAACGGCGCTATCAGGGCGACAGCGGCGTGTTCATATCCGTTTGGATCTCCGCCTGGCTGCGGGCGCGGTTGTAAATCCTGATCTCGTCGATCTGCCCCGCAAAGTATTCGCCCCAGACACTGTTCCCCCCAATGCGAAGAGGACTGGCGGAAGTCGCGATCGACCCGCCCGCGGCCCGGCTGCTCACCTGGACCCCATTGACGTACAGCCGTAACGTCGCGCCATCGTACGTCACCGCGAGGTGAGACCACGTATTCAACGGTAGCTGCCCGGTTCCCTGTGTATCAACGCCGTCTGGGATTGTCACCTCGCCGCTCGGCCGGTTGGCGCTCATGTTGGCGTAGAGCGCATACGCGAGAGTGCCTGGACGCTCTTTCAGCACGACGGTCCGCCATCCGTTGAGCGCTGTCGGCCGGACCCAAGCTTCCACGGTCATCCCGGTGGTGAGATCCAGCGAGTTTACGTCATTCACGGTGACCCAGCTACTGCTTCCATTGAATGACAACGCGCCGCCGAACCGCCCCGCCGCCGTCCAGGTGGCGCCCGAAATCGTGCCACTGTTGCCGCTGCCGGACAGATCAGTCACGGTCGTCCCGCTCCCTTCATTAAAGCTATACGCTGCCACTAATCCCCCCGGCGCGGCACTAACGACGTTGACGGCGACCTGATTCGACGGTGTGCTCACATTGCCAGCTCCATCCCGGGCCGTGACCACGAAGTAGTACGTGCCGATGGCCAGCCCGGAGTCCGTGTATGTCGTGGAGGAGGTCTGAGCAATCCGGTTCGTTGCCGAAGGAATAAATCCTGAAGCGGTCGAGCGATGAATATTGTAGTTGGCTACGCCGACATTATCGACCGCGGGGGTCCAGCTCAAGCCCGCAGCGCCTGCCAGTGCCTGGCCCGTAAGGTTGGTAGGAGCTGTGGGCGGCTCAGAATCACCGGAGGCCGGCATCATCCGAACAAACGCGGCGGTGGATGGAACGCCGGTCGCATTGACAAGGAAGAGCATGTAATAGCCGGGCGGTGCAAGGTTCGGGTTGACCGGAATGTCCACCATCAGCTCCCCTGCCCCCCTCGTAAACGCCAGCTCCACATAGTGCTGGTCCATATCCAGCGTGTGCGTGACCGACCCCGGACGGATCAGCGCCACGGAAGCGATACTCGCGGCGTCAGGCGTTTGAACCCGGATGGTCGTGCCGTATTCCGCAGTGGAGGGCGCGCCGCTGATCGTGGGACGCGCCCCCTTAAACAGGTACGGGGGGGAGTAGATCTCCGCAGTCAGGTGGTCTGTTGCGTTACTTGTGCGGCCACCTCCGGCTGCCAACACCCGGCCGTCGGGCAGCAGCAATGCTGTGGAGTGATACTGGCGCACCTCCTGCATCGCGCTCATCGTGACCCACGTCTCTGTTGAGGGATCCCACAGCTCAACCGCTAAGGGGCCGGCGGAACTGGAATGATTGAGCGCGCTCGTCCCCCCGACGGCCAGCACCTTCCCATCTGGCAAGACCACCAGATTGTGCTCGTAGCGCGGAAACGCCATCGCCGCAGTCTGGCGCCACGCCGGCGCGCTCTGGTTCATGTCGATCACGATCGTGCTCGTCCGCGCTTGATTCGACTGGCTCGGGTCCCCCCCGCCCGTCGTCATGATCTTCCCCGGCCGATACATCACCGACGTCCCCAGCAGCACCGGACTGTCTCCGGCATTTGTCCACGTCTGATTCGCCACATCCAGGATCGCCACCTTCCCTGGCGTTGCACCAATCACGTAGATCGTGCCGTTGGGCAACAGATAGCTCAGTGGATACTCGTCGTCCTGGACACTGGACGTGTTCACCGGAAGCAACGACCACGAGCCGGACCCCGGGTCGTAGACTTCCGGGGTGTCCGCAAAGAGGCCAGGTGTAATCTGGCCGCTCAGCGCTACCACCCGGCCATCGCCCAGTGTCGTCGCGCTCGGATACCACCGGTCCACCGACATGTCCGCCACTTGCGTCCACTGGTTCGTGGCTGGATCGTAGATGTTCGCGTCTTTGATCCCGATCTCCCCGCCATCGTGCCCCCCGATCACCAGCAGCCGGCCGTCCGCCAACATCGAATGACCCGCGCAGAAGACGGCAGACGGGCTCGGCACCGCCGTGAAACTCTGTGTAATGGGATCCCAGAGTCGGGCAGCGGCGACGGGCAGCTCCCAGCCGTCCCACAGCAAGATCTTGCCGGTGTGCAACAGCGTGGCGTGCACCGCCACCAACGGCCAGGTAAGCCGCCCCGACCATGCGCCGACTTGGGAAGGATCACTACCATTCGAGACAGTCACGGTAATGGGACTCGATGTGGCGCGATTTCCTGCCGCGTCCCGGGCCGCGGCTGTGAGCGTATGAGATCCATTCGTCGCCGTTGTGGTGTTCCAAGAAACTGAATACGGAGCAGTGAGGTCTTCTGCGCCCACATTCACGCCGTCGAGCAGGAATTGAACACCGGCAACTCCGACGTTGTCAGACGCGCTGGCTGAGACCGTGATGGCGCCGGAGACCACACCATTGTTCGCCGGGCCCGTGAGAGAGACTGTGGGGGGCGTCGTGTCGGGGGTCGGCGCTCCGCCGACTGGTGTCGTCATGTCGGTTTGAATCTCTGCTTGACTGAGCGCGCGATTGTAAATTCTGATCTCATCGATCTGCCCGGCAAAGTACTCCCCCCAAACCGCGTTCCCGCCGATGCGCAAGGGACCCGAAGACGCAGTGATCGACCCATTCGCAGCCAGACTGCGTACCTGCGCCCCATTGACGAACAACCGGAGGGTCGCTCCGTCGAAGGTCGCAACGAGATGAGCCCACATGTTCAATGAGAGCTTCGCGGTTCCACGCGCCTCATAGGAATTGTTGGACGTCTCGAGTTCACTGTTCGGCCGATTCGCGCTCGTGTTTGCATACAGGGCATAGGCGAGCCCACTGGGTCGCTCCTTGAGAATCACGGTTCGCCATCCGCTGAGCGTGGTTGGCCGGACCCAGGCTTCCAATGTCATGCCGTTGCTCAGATCCAGCAAGTTCGCGTCATTCACAGTCACCAAGTTATTGGTGCCATTAAACGACAACGCGCCGCCGTACCGGCCCGCGGCCGTCCAAGTCGCGCCCGAAACCGCGCCGCTGTTGCCGTTGCCGGACAGATCAGTGACTGTGGTCCCGCCCCCTTCGTTAAAGCCATAAGCGGCGATCAGACCGGCGGGAGCCGCATGAGCCGAAGCGGAGAACACTCTTGAGGACAGCTGCCAAACGGAGAGCGTCAGCACAACAATGATGAGAGCTCGAGTCCATTTCATGGAATTGCCCCTGCCTTAGGCACAACGAGAATGAGAAGGCTCTAGCTAGGAAGACATCTCCAAAACACGAGTAAAACGCTGCGCGTATACTGCTGAACTGAAGCTCGACTGTCAATAGGGAAAGTGACTTGGAGAGGGGTAAATTTGTGCAATTGATGCAGTTTGTTTCCAAACCTTGCGGACGACTTTTTCGCGGGCGTGCCGGAGAGCTATCGGGGCGAGATCAAATCAACTGGAAACGTATGGATGAGGTTCTGTACAACCACCGCTCGGTCGGTCGGATTGATGCGGTACGTGGCGTGATAAATCTTCACCCCGGTGGCGGCCTGGCGAACTTCCGGCGGCTCGTGCCGCCAGAGTGTCCGTACGAGATCCAGGGAACGACTTCGCTGCCGGGCCGGGTCTCGCTCCCGCATGATGCCGTGCGTGATCTCCAGACATTTCGTCGTGTGCCCAAACGCAGCCGCGTACGCGCTCCTGGAGATGCCGACCTCGCGTCCATCCGGGAGGGCGACTCGCGCCTCCCACACGTCCGTGAACTCGCCGGGCGTGTCGGAAAAGGTCGGATAGAGATCAAACGGCCACACAGGCTCCCGCCAGGAGAAGGCGAGCAACGCCTCAGGAATTTTGTGGCCTTTGGGGAGATAACGCCGGGCAAGATAGGAGCTGAACAGGAGCCCGCTGATTCCCGCCTGAAAGAGGACGAGCAGAATACAGAGCCAGCGGACCGCGTGTGGTCCCGGCGCTCTCGTGGCCGCCGGAGCCGGCTGGCGATCAACCAACGAGCACGCGCGGGAGTCAGCGATGCGCCGATAGATTCTTGAGCCAACGCGGGCGATCGGAGACCACCCCATCAGAGGCGCGATCGGCCACAGGAAAGGGATGTGAGCGGCAATCCGTCGATACGCGTCATAGCCGCCGGCCTCGTTGGCGCTGTCTACGACAAAGAGATCATGGGCGAGCATCTCGTCGGTGATGTGGGGATAACGCAGGCGCCTTGGATCGTTCGACATCCCGACGACCGGCTCAAGGTCGTCAAACAGGTCGATTGACCGCAGCAGTGCCATCGCTCTCCGACAGAGACGGCAGCCGCCGTCGTACAGCACGAGGAGCGGCGCTCGTCCGAGCCGTTTTGACAGCGTGCGGCCCATCGAAGTCCAGTCAAACAGGCAGACGTAAGCGACCATGAGATCGGTAAACCAAATGTGGAGGAACAGCCCGTTCCCGATGTGGAAGGCGAGCCCGCTTAAGGCCAGCAAGGGACGTGCTGGCCTGAACAGGACGAGCGCGATAAATCCCGCTTCAAGGAGAATGACCCCGAGCCCGGCAAGCACCAGCATCGGCGGTGGGACGAGATCGATTCGTAGCGGAAGCTGGAAACCAGGCTCGTACAAATAGATCTCGAACCATTTGAGCCAGAGCACGGCTCGGAGATTGTCCGCGCTTGCCCATCCCGCTGTGATCGCCTTTTCGAGCTTCGCGAGTCCGGGAATCAGGTACAGCAGGCCCAAGAGGATCCATGCGCACCGTAAAGTCCCGAGCGCGTCCGACCTTGGAACGATCGGGTCAACTCGCCCGCGGTCCGCGCTCCGGACCGCCTGCGCCAGGGAGTCCATCGAAAGCAGACGCCCAGATGGTCCAATCGCCAGCAGAGTCAGGAACCAGATTATGTGGTGATAATGATCGACCTTCCCCTGGTTTTGAGGCAGGCCAAATACGTATAGCGACAGGATCGCAGCGGCGCCAAGCGTCCACCGGGTGCGCACACCAAGGAGACCGAGACCGAGCAAAGCGAAGTTCGCCACCGAGAGCCAGTGCGCGAGGGCCACGTTGCTGATGAAGTCAAAGGGGAGATATCGATAAAACGAGATCGGGACCCAGGCGTCTTTGGGCAGGCCAGGCATGACCTGGTCCGTCCACTCAATCACGTCCCATGCGAACGGGAGGACGCCGACGCCGAGAAACACAACTCGGAAGATCGCAAGGTTGTAGGTCCAACCCCGGTCGTGATTAAGCAGCTCGTCTGCTTTAAACCACCGATTCACATGCCGCAGTGGGTTCATTGTGGCTGGTTTTCGCATGGCACGAATATTTTGCGCGAGTCCCCGCGGGCTCCGCATCGAGGCTGAAGTCTTGACCAGTGCCACACATCCATTTAATCGGGCGACGCCGAAACGCCCTTGAGGGAAACTCTGCAAAGAAAGGACGATTCTTTGTGTCGCGCCGTCTGCAGCCTTCTACAGACCGGCAATCTCGTCCCTCGTGGCCTCTCCCCTGTCAGGAGGGCTTCCTACTGCAGATCTTCCGCTTAGTCCACTTCTTCCGTTCGCGCTTGTAGGGGACGATCCTCGACGGACCTTGCTACCGCAACGAGGCGCGTTGAAGTCAAGCACCTCCATCCCGCGGTCACGGTTGCACATGCACGGTCGCTTTTTCCGACTCAATCGTTGATACGTCACTATCTTTACAAATCGTTCCCAGATTTTTTTCTATTGACACGCATCGCTGTCCTCAGATACTCGTTACGGCATTTTTTTTCTGCGACTTTTTTTAATATATGTAAGATCCTCGCAAAGACTGACATGTTTTACGCTTTCGTCTCGGGAACATTCCCGAAAAACGGAGATCCAGCCACCTCATATTCGGGGCGTCTAGGTCCCTCGCTCTCATCGCGCTGCCCGTAAGACGCAGACCTTCACGAGGGCAATTTTGAGTGCACTGATGGCCAACCCAAGCTTGGAGAGAGGATCTCAATGGTTCGCAATGGAATTGCGCGAGCGACGCTGAGCATCACAGCGCTTAGTCTAGTCCTGCTGGTTTTACTGGTGTCCCCCGCAATGGCGGCTCCCGCGGGGCTGGTGGCTGCTTATGGCTTTGATGTGGGGGGAGCCACCCTGACTGATCTGTCCGGCAACGGCCACACCGGCACGATCTCGGGCGCTACGTGGACTGCCGCGGGCCGGTTCGGCGGGGCGTTGTCGTTTAATGGCGCCAGTAACTTGGTGACTGTGAATGACAGCAACTTGCTGGATCTCACCACCGGGATGACCCTGGAAGCCTGGGTGCAGCCCACGGCGCTCAGTGGATGGCGGACGGTGGTAATAAAGGAACGCCCAGGGAACCTCGCGTATGCGCTGTACGCCAATACGACCAGTAACCGACCCAGCAGTGAGATCGCCACTCCGGGGAACGTCGATGCTCGCGGCAGTGCGCAGTTGCCGCTGAATAGTTGGTCTCACCTGGCAGCGACGTACAATGGTTCAACCCTCAGTCTCTACATCAATGGCTCGCTCGTGAGCAGCAAAGCTGTCTCAGGCGCTATCGCGGGTTCCGCGCTGCCGCTTCGGATCGGAGGCAACTCGGTGTGGGGCGAGTACTTCCAAGGCCTGATCGATGAAGTGCGTGTTTACAACCGCGCGCTGAGCCAGGCGGAGATTCAGAGCGACATGAACACTCCGGCCACCCCTCCAGTGCCGGACTTCTCCTTCACAGTCTCTCCCGGAACCCAGGTCATCCCGACCTCCGGCACGATCTACTTCGACGCGAACGTCGTCTTCCTCGACGGCTTCAACAGTTCCAATATCCAGTTCTGGATCACCGATCTTCCAGCCGGCGTGACGGGAATCTACACGCCAAACCCGGGTCCCCACCAGGGTCGATCGGCCCTGGCGGTGACCAGCACCAACGCGAGCGTTGGCACCTACCTCCTTACGCTGGGAGCCACCGCGGAAGGGATCACTCACTCTCAAAACGTCACCCTGATCGTCAGCGACACCCCCGATTTCAACCTCGTCGTCTATCCACTGGCTCAGAACACGGTAGCGGGGAGCAGTGTTCCCTACGAACTGACGCTGGCGTCGCTGAATGGGTTTGCCTCTCCTGTCTCGTTCTCGGTGGCGGGACTTCCGTTCGGTGCGACTCCCCTCTTCACGCCGCAGTCGGCAACTCCACCGGACGGCGGCATTCTCACCGTCACGACCTCAACCGCAACTCCCGAGGGGGAATACGCGCTCACCATAACCGCGACGAGTGGCTCGCTCGCCCACCAGGTTCCGGTCACGCTCCGCGTTGTGGCCACCAGCGGCACCTGGAACCTCTCTCTCATGGGTTCGATGGTAGGCATCGGAAGCAACAGCCTTCGCGTCGGTTCCCCGAGAAACGACGGAGCCACGCGCGTGTACGTAGCGCCGATCGAGACCGGTCGCGTCATCGAGCATTCGTGGAACGGATCCTCCTGGACCAAGCTTGATGTCGGCGGCTCGCCTCAGGGGCAAGAGATCCATAACTTCAACATCGGCCCCGGCCGGGGCGACGGCCTGAATCGGCTCTATGTGGCAAGCCTGGACAAGAATGTTTACGAGCTGTCCTACAACGGAGCCGCCTGGACCCAAATGGTCGTCGGCGCTCTTGACGCAGAAGCCATGCACACGGCGGTCGGGATCGGCCGTAACGACGGCGTCGTCCGCGTCTATGCGGTGAGCACCGCGACGGCGTACGAATTCACCTGGACGGGAAGCAACTGGAGCAAAGTGGTGGTGGGGCCCGTGCCGGCCGCCCACAGCATCGTCATCGGGCCAGGACGGAACAACTCCCTGAACAACCTCTACATCGCATCGACCGGTTTCGGCACGTCCGAGGCGCGCTATGTCAACGGTTCGTGGATAGTCGCGTCAATGAACGATGGAGGCGACGTCAGGAACTTGAGTCTCGGAAACGGCCGCAATGATGGCGTGAACCGCATCTACGGGGCATTGTGGCAAGCCGGGCAGGTCCGAGAGTTGACCTGGGACGGAACCAAATGGTCCGTGACGAGCACCACACCGGTGGTCGAGATCTCCTTGATCCACGCATACGTGCTTTCCGGGAGAAATGACGGGGTCAATCGGGTCTACGGGTCCGGGGCGAACGGGCACGCCTGGGAGTTCACGTGGAACGGCTCCGGGTGGACCGTGGAAGACATGGGTGGAGGCGGGGGCTACATCTACGGATTCCATTTCGGTCCCGCGCGCAACGACGGAGTGCTCCGACTGTACGGAGCGGAACGAGACACGGGAAACCAGGTGTACGAGTACAAGTGGTCCAGCGCGTTGGTGGACATGCAGCCGCCGACGCCTCCCGGCGCGCTCAACGCAACTGGCTCGATACAGAGCGTCATCCTAAACTGGAGCGCCTCGAGTGACAATGTTGGCGTCCAGAACTACAACGTTCACCGATCGACCTCTCCCGGCTTCACACCCTCGGCCGCCAATCGCATCGCTCAGCCTTCAGGAACAACCTATACGAACACCGGGCTCGCGCCCGGCACTTACTACTATGTGGTGACCGCCCAGGACGCGGCCGGCAACGTCAGCGCGCCGTCGAACCAGGTGATCGGAACCGCGCTTGCCGACACCACGCCACCAATCATCTCGTCTGTCACCGTCTCGCCGGGTAACGGAACAGCCACCATCACCTGGACCACCGACGAGGCATCGGACTCCCGTGTGGATTATGGCACCGTGCCCACCTCGCTCGCGCTCAACGCCACGAATGCTGCTCTCGTCACTGCCCACAGCATCACGCTCACCGGCCTGGCGCCGAATACCACGTACTACTACCGCGTGACCTCCAAGGATGCCGCGACCAACTCGTCAACATCGCCTCCGGTTGCAAACTCTCCTGCCAGCTTCACCACCCCGAGTGGGGCCCCGAATGGATTAGTCGCCGCGTATAGCTTTAACTCGAGCGGGACCACCGTGACCGATCTCTCCGGCAACGGCAACACGGGCGCGGTCTCGGGCGCCACCTGGACCGCGTCCGGCAAGTTCGGCGGCGCATTGTCGTTCAATGGCACCAGTAACCTGGTGACCGTCAATGACAGCAACTCGCTGGACCTCACCACCGGCATGACCCTCGAAGCCTGGGTCAGGCCCACGACGCTCAGCGGGTGGCGAACCGTGCTCCTCAAGGAGCGCCAGGGGGATTTGGCCTATGCGATCTATGCCAATACGAGCACGAACCGCCCGAGCGGGGAGATCGCGACCCCGAATAGCGCGGACACTCGCGGGAGCGCGCAGCTCGCATTGAACACGTGGTCTCACATTGCCCTGACGTATAGCGGGACGATCTTGCGACTGTACGTCAATGGCGTGCAGGCGAGCAGTCGTTCGGTGAGCGGATCGATTACCACCTCTACCGGTGCGCTACGCATCGGGGGAAACGCGGTCTGGGGCGAGTACTTTGCGGGACAGATCGACGAGGTCCGGGTCTACAATCGCGTTCTCAGTCAGGCGGAGATCCAGACGGACATGAACACACCTCTTGCTCCATAAACAATACGTTCACTCCTGGAGAGCTATTGGTGGGGGATCAGCTCAACTGGAAACGTGTGAATGAGACTCTGTTCGACCACCACTCGCTGGGCACGGGAGTTCGATACTCGGCGTGGTAAATCCTCACCTGGTCTGGTCTCCGCAGTCTCGTGCCGCCAGAGTGACCCCACCAAGTCGAGAGAGCGGGTTCTGTGCAGGGTGGGGTTCCGCTCTCGGGAGATGCCAACCTCATGTCCCACCTTCTCCAGACTGGAAACCTCGTCTCGTCTGTCACGCGGACTTCCTCAGCAACGGACCAGCGGGTGGTTCAGCTCTGGGTGAAGCATCGTCCAATCGACCAGCTAGATAGTGAACCCCCTGCCCTCAAGAAACAGGCCGTAAAGCTCCTCGATCCTAGCTGTCAGCAACTTTAACATGCCCACTCCAGAATGGGCCGCAAAAGCGCGCTGAGCATCTCGAATTTTACGTTTCTAGAACGGGCCTTCTCCGTCATTCGCTGACTGGCCCTGTCGGATCTCTTAACAGATCAAAGGCCACTTTGGAGTCCCTCGCATGTAAGTTCGCGCCACAGTAACGTTTCGGTTCTTGGCCTGGGCTTTGCTCTGATCGAGGTTACAGTGGGCGAATACGAGGACTATATAAAAACAGAGTCAGAGGAGGAACATACAATGAAAAAGTTGCGCTGGAGTTACTGGTCAATCCTGGGGCTTGCCATGGCCGTGCTGCTGACTGCCAGCCCGGCAATGGCACTCACCCTGACCGACGTGGGAGTGTCGTGGAGCAATCCGCAGGGAGCGGCCGTCGGCACTGTCACTTACCCCACTACAGGGTCAGGCAACTCGACGACCTGGCAAGTTCGTTGGGGTGTGCCGAAACCGCCCGACGGGTACCCGGCGGACCAAGCCGGGCTTGGGTTTGATCCCGCTTTCCCTCCGTCCTCGTTGCCGGACGGCACGTTCATACTGGGCACCCTGTGGCACTACAATAACCAGATCAATTCGTTGAATGGAGGATTAAACTCCGTCGACCTGACACTCACTCCCCACTTCGACAATGGTCAATATGCAGAGTGGAAGTATCGCGCGCTCATCGACGAGACTCACAACAACTTCCCTCCGGGCCCACCCGGTTGCTGCGATGACTTCATTACCCTCGTGGCGCTGGACGCTTCTCCGCTGATCTTTACGCACGATGGAGAGGAATACCGCTGGACACCGCTCGGCATCGACCCAGCGAGTCTTCAGTCGCCTGAGCTCTCAAACAACTACGCACCGTTCTGGGTAACCACGGTCCCGAACCCGAGTCCATTGCTGCTCATCGGCCTCGGTCTGGTCGGGCTGGCGGGCGTCTCGCGGTTGAGCGCTCACCGTAAATAAACAAGTCCTTGAGCAGCCTGACCATGATTGACGGGCGTCGAGCCCACCTCGACGCCCGTCGAGTGTCTACTCAAGAGGGTCCCTCAGTGGTTTCCACGGGCGCCGCGCGACACATTGATCGTTTCACTAGTGACGCGACGGAGCGTTCCCGCGCGTTCGGAAACCAGTGTTCGTGGCCACCTCCTCCCGGGCCCGCCGATTTACCGATCGATGAAGTTCACGTCTGGGTCGCGTCCCTGGATTTAGCGAAAGAGCATGCAGAGCGCCTGGAGCTCACCTTGGCTGAAGACGAACGCAGAAGGGCTGAGCGGTTTAAGTTTGAAAAAGGCCGCTGCCAGTACATCGTCGCGCGTGCGCGGCTCAGAGCGATCCTCGCTCGGTATCTCCACGTCGAGCCCGGCCGAGTACAATTTTCCTATACCTCTTATGGCAAGCCGCTTCTAGCCGATGAGTTTCAAAACCATGGTCTTCGCTTCAATGTCTCCCATGCCAATGGGATGGCCCTCTACGCCGTAACACGTGGACGCGAAATTGGGGTCGACCTCGAATACACCGGAAGACGCATTGATGCCGACAGAATCGCGGAGCGATTCTTCTCAGATCGAGAGGTCAGCAAGCTCAGCAGCCTCCCTACGCATGCACGTGAGCTGGCTTTTTATACCTGCTGGACCCGCAAGGAGGCCTACATCAAGGCCAAAGGGACCGGGCTTACGCTCCCATTGAAGAGCTTCGACGTCTCATTGTGTCCGAGAGAGCCGGCAGCGCTTCTCAGAACTGAAGGCGACCCCCGAGAAGCCTCGCGCTGGTCACTCAACGAACTGAGACCGAGTTCCGGCTATGTCGCCGCGCTTGCTGTGGAAGGACGTGATTGGCGGCTCAAATGTTGGAGCTGGCCAGATTAAAGCGACAAGAATCCCCACCACCGAATTTTTGAGTCTGAATTGCCGCGGCCACCGCGTGTTACGTCAATCTCCGGTACTTGAAGAACCCGTTCTGCGACACGCTATGCGAGCGTTCAGGGCGTCTCCCAACGCTTTAACATGTGTCGTGATGATGGTGAGGTGGTTGCCGGGAATCATGTGAACCTCGAGGTCAGCAGCCACTCTGCGCCACCCTCGTATCACGTCTCTCTGAAGTTCCCTTGGCTCGTCGTTCGGCCAAAATAGCGCTACCCGCCCCCGATAAAATGACGGGACGTACCCGGCCAGCACATTGCGGTAGGCCTGAAGCAGGATCTTGCCCCGCGCTTCATGCGTGAGCTCCCTGACATCGACGCTTCGAGAACCCTCGCCCGGTCGATCTATCTCAAGCCGGGAGACGATGCGGCCACATCCGCGCGCTTTACCGCGGATAAACGCCATCTGCTCGGAGAGGGACAATCCCAAAAAATGCTTCGATCGCTGAGTGTAATACTGACGAAGGTGCTCAAAACGGACAATACGATCGTGCAATCCTCGAACGAGATCGTAGCGCCTTTCAGGTCCGAATCCAAACAGATGCCCCACAACGTTGGCCAGCCGAAAGAGCGGGTTGAAACGAGCATTCCAGGCTGAAGACGCGATCAACACCAAGAGATCTATCTGCTGGCCCTGCGCTTGAAGTTGCTGGGCCATCTCAAAGGCCACAACGCCTCCGTTACAATAGCCTCCCAAAAGATAGGGTCCCTCTGGCTGAACTGCACGCAGCGTCTCGATGTGAGACGCTGCCATGGCCTCGATCGTGCCGGGAATCTGCCCGTCGTCCAGTCCGTGAGGGGCGAGCGCGTAAAACGGTTGGTCTTTACCGAGAGAACGCGCCAGGTTCAAACAATACACCGCGCCACCAAAATCCCCGTGCAAGAAGAAAAATGGGCGCTGCGAGCCGCTCGATTGGATTTTAACGAGTGGGGACCGGAAATCCGCCCCCTGCTCCTCGAACAGCATCTGGGCGAGTTGCTCGATAGTGGCTCCCCTAAATAGGGCGGCCAGCGGCAGCCTCTTGCCACAGGCGCGGCCGATCTGGTCCATCAAGCGAACGGCAAGCAGCGAGTGCCCGCCCAACTCAAAAAAATTATCTCGAATTCCGATGGGGTGAATACCCAGAACTTCCTCCCAGATCTGCGCCAAGAGATATTCCATCGGTTCCTGAGGAGCCGCGTACTGTCCTTCCAGCGTCAGACACTCCTGGTCAGGCACGGGCAGCGCCTTTCGGTCCACTTTGCCGTTGGGAGTCAACGGGAGGGCCTCCAAGGCGACGAACGCAGAGGGGACCATGTAGTTGGGCAAACTCCTCCCCAGGAAGTCCCGCAGTTCGCTGATCGGCGCTTGCGCCCCGCGAGGGACGATATAGGCAACCAGGCGCTTGTCGCCGGGTGTGTCCTCCCGGGCCAGCGCGACGGCTTCACAGACTGCGGAATGCTGCCTCAGAACAGCCTCGACCTCACCCAATTCGATGCGGTGGCCCCGGATCTTGACTTGGTGATCGATGCGCCCCAGAAACTCAATGTTGCCGTCGGGCAGGTAGCGAGCCAAGTCACCGGTCTTGTACAGCCGAGCCCCCGGTTCTGCATCCAATGGACTGGGAATGAACTTCTCAGCGGTCAGTTCAAGGCGGTTGAGATACCCCCGGGCCAATCCGGCACCGCCGATGTGCAGCTCGCCGGGGACGCCGATCGGGACCGGATCTAAGTAGTGGTCGAGTATGTAGATCCGCGTGTTGGCAACGGGGCGTCCAATGGTCACCGGTCCCGAGGGGGTTCTCAATGTGAACGTGGAGTAGGTGGTCGTTTCAGAAGGGCCGTAGAGATCGAAGACCTTTTGGACTGTTCCTTTCTCGTAGATCTGCTCGACCAGTCGAGCAGTGAGGGGTTCACCCGCCAGACACACGGTGCGAACTGACGATGGCACTCCATCAATTCTGACCAGCTCGGCCATGCCGGACGGAACCGTGTTGATCAGTGTCACCTGCTCGGCAGACGGGAGGGAGGAGAGGTGGAGGATGTTGTCGGCAAGGATGGCCTTCCCGCCCCAGCTCAGTGGGACAAAGAGTTCGAATACTGAGAGGTCGAAGCAGAAAGAGGTGGACGCGAGGACTCCAGTAAGCTCCTCCGGAGAGAAGGTCTCCCTTGCCCAGTGCAGCAAATTGACCGCGCTGCGGTGCTCAATGGCGACGCCCTTGGGTTTTCCCGTCGATCCCGAGGTATAGATGATATAGGCGGGGTGGTCCGGCGCAGAATAGCGCGGCAGGTTTCGGTCACTTTGCCGGGACATGATCTGCCAGTCTGTGTCAAGACAGACCACACGCGCGGCATGGGAAGGCAGCTTGTCGATCAAGCGTTGTTGGGTGAGCAGCACGGACGCCTGTGTGTCTTCCATGATGAAGGCGAGACGCTCGTTTGGATACGCGGGGTCGAGTGGCACATACGCCCCGCCGGCCTTGAGAATCCCCAGGAGGCCTACCACCATTTCCATCGAGCGCTCCACACAGATCCCGACCAGGACATCGGGCCCGACGCCAAGTGAGCGCAAGTGGCGCGCCAACCGGTTGGCCTGGCCGTTCAGTTCCTGGTAGGTCAACGACTGGTGTCCGAATACAACCGCCACGGCATCTGGTGTCCGATCAACCTGGGCCTCAAACAGCTCGTGGATGCGCCCAGGCGCCGGATACTCGGTCTTCGTGTTGTTCCACTCGACGAGCTGCTGTTGACGCTCGGCTTCGGTCAAGAGCGGCAAGTCAGAAAGCCGTTGCCCTGGATTTGCCACGACACTCTCGAGAAGAGTTTGGAAGTGACCCAGCATTCGGTCGACGGTGGTCTCATCAAAGAGATCGGTGCTGTATTCCCACACCACGGTGACCCCGCGAGCCTCCCCCCCAGCGCCCAAGCCGACACGCTGCTCTGACCGTGGGATCATTGCCACATTCAGGTCAAACTTCGCCGAGCCGTTGTTGAGACCCTCGAGGAGATCAATCGTCAACTCCGGAAGTTCCAGGCTCGGCATGGGAGCATCATGGAAGGTGAACAGGACTTGATAGATCGGAGAATGGCTCAGGCTTCGCTCAGGCCTGAGCGCCTCGACGACCTTGTCGAACGGCAAGTCCTGATTGGCGTACGCATCTAAAGTCGTCCGTCGCACTCTGCCAAGGAGCTCGCGGAAACTGGGATTTCCAGCGAGGTCCGCGCGCAGGGCCACGGTGTTGACGATCATGCCGATCAAGCCTTCGGTCTCGCGCCAACGACGATTGGCGATTGCAGAGCCCACGCAGAAGTCACTCTGTTGAGTGTAGCGATGAAGCAGGGTCTGAAAGACCCCAAGGAGGGTCATGAACAGTGTGACTCCTTCTCGGCGGCTGAGGGCCCGAAGAGCCTCGCACAGATCAACGGAGAGGTCGAATCGCCGTTGGCTGCCCCGGTACCGTTGCACTGCCGGTCGCGGTCGATCGGAGGGCAGCGCGAGTACGGGCGGAGGGTCAGCCAACTTTTGCTTCCAGTACGCGAGCTGCCTCTCGGCCGCCTCCCCCCGAATCCATTGACGCTGCCAGTGGGCAAAATCCGAGAACTGGATCGGCAGGTCTGCCAGCTGCGGAGTCTCCTTGACGACGAAGGCGCGATACAGCTCCTGAAGTTCCCGGAGGAAGACGTTGAACGACCATCCGTCGTGGACAAGGTGATGCTCGACTTGCAGCAGCAGGTGCTCCCGAGGGTTCAAGCGCAGCAGCGTCCAGCGTACGAGCGGCAACCGGGTCAAATCGAATGGCTTGCCGAATTCCTCGACTGCCAGGCGCCTGGCCTCCATTTCTCGGTCGCGCTCAGGAAGGGCTTGAAGATCCACCAGGGGAAGCGGCACCGGCCCGGCGTCATGCACCACTTGAACAGGACGGCCGTCCATCGCGGGGAACGTGGTTCGGTAGATCTCGTGACGCCGCACGATTTCACTGAGACTCCGCTTGAGAGCGGCCACGTCGAGCACACCCCGAAGTCGAAGTGTCGCCTGGAAGTTATACGCCATGTTCGCCGGATCAAGTTGTTGGATGAACCACACCCGTTCTTGTGAGAACGAGAGGGGCAAGACGGCGTCGTGCGGAGCAGGCGGGATGACAGAGCCCCCAGGGGTGTTGTCGGCGCTCCCTGTCTCGACCATCCTCGCCATGTCAGCCACAGTAGGAGATTCAAAGAAGTCACGAAGGGACACTTCAATGCCGTAAAGATCGCGTACACGGGACAGCACCTGCGTCGCGGCGAGAGAATGTCCGCCCATGTCGAAGAAGTTGTCGTGAATCCCGACTCGGGAGAGGCCGAGGACCTCAGCCCAGATTTCGGCCAGATCCGTTTCTGTCGACGTGCGGGGGATCATGGAGGAATCCCTTGCCTGCTGCTGATCAGGAATGGGCAAGGCGTTTCGATCAATTTTGCCGTTCACCGTCACCGGCAATGCCGCGAGCGACACAACGTGCGCAGGCACCATGTAGGCAGGGAGCTTGTTCCTGAGGAAGTTGCGCAGATCGAGCGAGGAGGGAGGCGTGTCCTGACGGGCGACGAAGTAGGCCACGAGGCGTTTGTCTCCCTTTGGATCATCGCACGCGATGACCGCTGCCTCCTTCACGCCGGGGTGCTGGCTCAGGACGACTTCGATTTCGCCCAGCTCGATGCGATGGCCACGAATCTTCACCTGGTGGTCGATCCTTCCCAAAAACTCCAGATTCCCGTCCGGCAGGTATCGGACCAAATCTCCGGTCCGATACAGCCGCGCACCCTCCGTGTCCGCGAACGGATCGCGGATGAACTTCTCGGCGGTCAGATCAGGTCGGTTCAAATACCCTCGCGCCAGGCCATCACCACCCACATGCAGTTCGCCCGGAACCCCAACCCCGACACGCTGCCGGCGATCATCCAGAACATAGACCCGGGCGTTCGCGATG
>DATEAO010000451.1:0-3850 GCA_035288345.1 Candidatus Methylomirabilota bacterium
TCGCGGCGGCCCGGCAAGAGGCGCGGCGGCTGCTTAGGGAAGCCGGGGTCCCCGACGGCTTTTCGTTCACACTCAAGAACCGCAGCATCAGAGAGCCGTATGAAGTGACTGGCGTGTACGTCATCGACCAGTGGCGGCAGATAGGGCTCAATGTAACCCACCAGCCGCAAGAGGGTGGCCCGTATTTCGCCGACCTTCGAGCGGGGAACTTCGATACGAGCATCGACTTCTCGTGCGACTTCATGGACGAGCCAGATCTCCAGCTCCAGAAGTTCCTCTCAAGCCATAAGAGCTCGCTCAACTACTCGCGGTACCGCGACCAGGGCCTGGACGAGCTGTTCGAGACTCAGACGCGTGCGCCGAACGCTAAGGTTCGAGCGAACCTGCTTCGTCAGTTTGAGCGCCGAGTGTTAGATGAGATGGCGTATCAGTTCCATGTCCTCTGGTGGCAGCGTATCATCCCGCACTGGACGAAGCTCAAAGGATGGAAGATCACCCCGAGCCACTATCTGAACCAGGACCTGCGCGACGTCTGGCTCTCAGAATAGCCGCGGCTCGGGGTCCGGGGTCCGGGGCCAGCATTTCCCATCCAAGTTGCGGACCCCGGACCCCTGACCCCGGACCCCGGTCCCCGTAAATGCACCGGTATATTATCAGGCGGCTGCTGCTCATGATCCCCACGCTCCTGGGTGTGGCGGTGCTTGTCTTTCTCCTGCTCAGGGTGGCGCCGGGCGATATCGTCATGCTCAAGTATGCCGGCACAGGCGCCTTTGCCCCTCAGGAAGCGCTCGATCAAGAGCGCGCCCAGCTCGGTCTGGACAAACCGCTGTGGGAGCAGTTCGTCCGCTGGATCTGGGGGATCGTACGCCTCGATTTCGGTAACTCTATGTGGACGGGTCGAGCAATCACCGAAGAGATTCGCATCCGGTTGGAACTCTCGCTCGAGCTCGCGATCATGGCCACGGTCGTGGCCGTCCTTCTCGCCATCCCGCTCGGCACCCTTGCCGCGCTCAAACAGGACAGTTGGGTGGATTATTTCGTCCGGGTCTTCTCGATCGCGGGGCTCGCCATGCCGTCATTCTGGCTCGGCATTCTAATCATCCTCTTCTTCCTCATCGTGTTCAAATGGCTCCCGCCCCTCACGTTCACCTCGTTCGCGGTCGATCCCAAAGCCAATCTGGCTCAGCTCATCTGGCCCGCTCTCGCGGTTGGCTACAGATACTCCGCCATGGCCACTCGCATGACGCGATCGTCGGTGCTCGAGGTGCTCCGAGAGGACTACATCAGGACCGCCAGGGCCAAAGGGCTCTGGGAGAAGCTGATCCTGAGCCGCCACGCGCTCAAGAACGCGATGCTCCCGGTCATCACTGTGATCGGGCTCGAGTTCGCGTTTCTGATCGGGGGGCTGGTGGTCACTGAGCAGGTCTTCAACCTGAACGGCATCGGGATGCTCTTCGTCGAGTCGATCACACGCCGCGACTACACCATGACGCAGGCGTTGGTGCTCCTCGTCTCCTTCGCGTTCATTCTCGTGAACTTCATCGTGGATCTCACGTATGCGTGGCTGGATCCACGGATCCGGTACCAGTGAAGAGTGCAGCATTATTCGGGGTTCGGGGTCCGGCATCCGTGCTGAGATTTCGCCCGGCGAAATCTGCGGGGGGGGTTGGCAAGTCCCCAGATCCCGATTCCCGGTTCCCGTTAACACATGGCTAGGTCTATAGAAGTTGACGGTGTACTGGCTCCGCAGCCAGGCGCACTGTCGCGCTGGCTTAAAGTCACGCGCCGCTTCATTCGTCAGCGCCCGCTCGGAGCCGCTGGAGCGGGCGTGATTGTTCTTATGGCGTTGGCCGCAAGCTCCGCAAACGTTGCCGCACCGTATCATCCCCTGGCAAACGACTACGGCGCGATGTTGCAGGCCCCGAGCGGCGCTCACTGGCTCGGGACCGACACCTTCGGTCGCGATGTCTTCTCGCGGATCCTCTTTGGCTCGCGGACCGCGCTGCTCGTCGGGTTCAGCTCGGCGCTTCTGGGCGCGACGCTGGGTACGATCATCGGCGTCACCAGCGCGTATTTCGGACGGCGAATTGATCTCATCATCCAGCGATTCATGGATATCCTGCTCTCGTTCCCATTGATCATCCTCGCGCTCACCGTCGTTTCCATCCTGGGGAACGGCATTGAGAACGTGATCCTCGCGATCACCGTGCCGATGATCCCGCGCAGCGCCTTGGTGGCTCGATCGAGCGCGCTCGCGCTCAGGGAGACTCCTTTTGTCGATGCGGCGCGCGCCGCCGGTTTCAGCCACACGCGGATCATCTTCCGCCACATGCTTCCCAACGTAATGGCGCCATACCTGATCATGCTGACCGCGTTCCAGGGGCAGGCGATCCTGCTCGAAGCGTCGCTCTCGTTTCTCGGATTAGGAGTGGCCGAGCCGGTTGCTGCCTGGGGGTTAATGCTCCGTGGCGCCGCGGTGGAGTTCGCCGAGCAAGCTCCCTGGATGGGCCTCTTCCCGGGCCTCGCGATCAGCCTCGCGGTCTTTGCCTTCAACTTGTTCGGGGATTCATTGCGAGACGCGCTCGACCCCAAGCTTCGAGTCTAACGCGCGGATGTCGGATCACTGGTCAGGATGTCGGAAGTTTGACCAACCGACATCCGAGATCTGACATCCGTGATCCCGGTGGATTTCAGCAGCGAGAAGAGAGGGGAAGACGCGATGTTGCGGCGGGCAGGAACTCGGCGTAGAGGCGACCAATCGTATCGGCGATGCGCGGCCAACGGTACTTTGAGGCGAGACGAATCGCCTCACTTCCGAGGCGGCGACGCAAGGCCTCGCCGTTGAGGAGCTGGTCGAGGCGATGAGCCAACTCCACTGCGTTCCCCTCCGGCACGAGGAATCCGTTGACGCCGTCCTCCACCGTCACGGTCAATCCTCCCACGCGGGAAGCAATCACCGGGCTCCCGCACGCCATCGCCTCGAGCGCCACCATGCCGAACGACTCGTAGTAAGACGGCATCACCGTCACCTGAGCCGCTGAGTAGAAGTACGGCAATCGCTCCTGGGGCTGGGCGCCAAGAAACCATACCCGTTCTTCGATTCCGAGCGCCAGCGCCCTGGCCTGGAGCGCTGAGAGTTGCCCGTTTGCAGGCTCATCGAGTCCGCCACCAACGATCAGACACGTCGGCGCCCGCTCCTGCCGAAGCTGGGAGAACGATTCGAGCAACGTTTCCAGGCCCTTGATCGGAGCCAGACGCCCGACATAGAGCACCACGGGCGCGTCAGAAAGCCCCAGGACAGCTTTCGCTTCCGCCGGCGCGATCGGGCGGAAGAGTGCGGTGTCAACCCCACACGGAACTACTGCGATTCGTTCAGGGGGCGCCTCGTAGTACCAGATGAGGTGAGCTCGATCCACCGGCGTCGCAGCGATCAGTCGATCGGCCTCACGAACCACCCGAGCTTCCTCTTCAAGGCGAAGCGGCGGTTCATGTTCTTCTGCCGAGCGGGCCACTTCGTTCTTGAGGGCGCCGAGGGTGTGGAACATCTGGAGCAGCGGGACACCCCATCGGCGGCGCAGTTCGAGCCCGGCCACTCCTGAAAGCCAGTAGTGGCCGTGCACCAGATCGTAGGCGATCCCCTCCTCCACGCGAAAGGCTTCAAGCGAATTCACAAACTGTTCGAGATAGTGATACGCGCGCGCGCGCGGCACCGGAGACTCGGGGCCTGCAGCCAGATGGATCACGCGAACCCGTTCCCCCATCCAGACGACCCGTGGCACTTGAGCGTTCTGGGATCGCGTGAAGACATCCACATGAAATCCCATCCGCCCGAGCTCGCGTGACAGCTCTC
>DATEAO010000452.1:0-8346 GCA_035288345.1 Candidatus Methylomirabilota bacterium
CAGGGATCCCAATGCTCTTGAAGAGGCTCCGAATCTCTCGCCCCGCCTGATCAGGGCCCACCACCCCGATCGGGATGACCCGCGCTCCGATCGTGTGAACATTGTGGGACGCGTTCGCGGCGCCGCCAAGCAGGACTTCGCGGGACTCGTAACGAAGAATCACCACAGGGGCCTCGCGAGAGATCCGCGCAGGCTTCCCATAGATGTATTCGTCAGCGATGAGATCGCCGAGCACGAGAATCGTTCGATTGCTGAAGCCTTCGACGAATGAGGCCAGTTGGCTCATTGGCCCAAAATCCATGCGACGGCGTGAAGAAGATCCTCGGCGATGTGGTCCGGAGCGGCCGGCCAAAGGTGGCGACGGAAGTCCCGTTCGCCGAGCCCGTAGCCTGTCAGCACCAGGACCCCTTTGGCGTTCACCCGGCGCGCCAGCTCGATGTCCGAGATCTTGTCTCCCACAACGAAGGAGCGTGAGAGATCCAGGTCGAGGTCCGCTGCCGCCTTGAGGAGAAGCCCCGGGCTTGGCTTTCGGCAGTCACAGAGGGCGCGATAGGGTGACTCGCCTTCGGTCGGATGATGCGCGCACACATAGATGCCGTCAAGATACGCGCCTTCCGCTTTGAGCTGACGGATGAGCTCCTCGTGAATCGCGCCGAGCAGGGCCTCGCTCACATAGCCTTTGGCGATCCCACTCTGGTTGGTGGCCACGATCACCTTGAAGAGAGAGTTATTGAGCGTTCGCACCGCCTCAGCCGCTCCAGGGATGAGGCGCAGGCGTTGAGGGTGGTTCAGATAGCCGACCTCCTCATTGAGGGTGCCGTCGCGGTCAATGAAGACTGCCGGGTCTCTTGGCATCGAGGGGCAGTGTAATCTGAATCCATCGACTTTTCAAGGACTTTGGGTCTCGATCTGCTTCAAGACCTCCTCGAGTCGTCCCAGCCGGAAGGGCTTCAACAGGACGGCGTATGCGCTCAACGCCTGGGCAGTCTGGATATCTTCTCTGCTGGCACTCCCCGTCAGCATAACGAACGGCTTTGTGAAGCCTGCGCGCCGCGCCTGCCTCAGCACATCGAGACCTGACAGACCCGGCATGATGAGGTCAGCGAAGACAACGTCGGGGTGATGAAGGCTGATCGCATCGAAACCGAGCTGGCCGTCCTCAGCCAGGATCACCTCGTGGCCCCATTGCTGGAACGCCTGCTTCAGGAGCGTTCGAATGGCGCGCTCGTCCTCGATAACCAGAATCCTCATTTCACTCGGAGGGGGGCTCGCCCAACCGCCCTTGTCCAACTCGATCGGACAAGCCGATCAAGGGAGGCCGAACCTCCCCCTGAACTTGCGCGGGCAGAGCCCGCGCTCGGACACACTCTTGCCCACGCCCGCGCTGCCCGCAAAGATCACCGGGGCAAAGCCAAGCCTCGAACGTCGTCGAGGTGGAGCCTCGCGCCGATATTGTACACCCTACAAGGATGGAACGACGGTAACGACCAGGAACGGCTCGGATCAGGAGATTCGAGCCAGCTCGCGGTAGACGGCCATGAGGTTATCCGCTTGGGTCTGATAGGTGAACCGCTCAGCCGTTTCTCTGGCCGCTTCTTCCCAACGATGTTGGCGGCTCGGCTCAGCCAGCGAGTCGATGGCGGTCGCCAATTCGCTCGGGTCCTCGGGGTCGCGAAGAATGTACCCATCATGACCATGGGTCAGGATCTCTGCCGCGCCGCTTCGGGGTGAGGCGATCACGGGGATCCCGGACGCAAGCGCCTCGAGATGGACATTCCCGAACGGCTCGTATCGGGTCGGTAACGCCACAAGATCGGAGGCACCGTAGAGGGTCTCCACCCGTCGCTCCGCGCCGATCCAGTGAATCCGGTCGTCAATCCCAAGGTGACGCGCCATCCCTATATACGGCTCGATTCTTCCCTTTCCCGCCACCGCGGCATGAACACTCCGGTCCTTCACGTGAGCGAGGGCGTGGATCAACGTATCGAGCCCCTTTCGCATGAAGCCGGAGCCGACAAAGAGCACGAGCAGCGCTGACTCTGGAATTCTACAGCGCTGACGTGTCGGGCCCCGGTGGTCACGCCGGTTCTCGGGCGAGAACCGGGCGAGATCGACACCGTTATAGACCACCGTGAGGTCTTGCTCCGGGACGCGGTAGAGCCGATGAATCTCGTCACGGCTGAGCTTGGAGATCGCGATCAACCCCCGGTAATGCCCCGGAGTGAAGATGAAGCGCTCGAACGCGAGCAGCGCGCGGTGATACGGGTTCCCGTACAAGAGCCATCGGCTCGCGCTGGAGAGGCGTCGGGCCCGCACCTCGAGCCAGGCGCGATGGCACCCCTCGCCTGCTCGATAGAGATCGTGGCTCAATGTCCGTTCATGACTTTGAACCAGGTCATAGCCGCCGACCCTGACTGCCCGGAGGGACGCGAGCGCAAACGAAAGAAGACGCGCGAGTGACGGCGTGGAGAGCACCGGCAACCGATGAATCGTAACACCCGGCCACTCCCCCTGGCTTCGAGTGGTCAGGAGATGGACCTCAATTCCGCGCCGGACCAGCTCACCCACAAGCCCCGCAGTGGCGGTCTCCAACCCGCCGTGGAAGACAAAGGGGCGGCAGATGATCGCGAGTTTCATTGCAGCGCGGGCACCCGGGCTGCGCCACGCCCGCGCTCCCGCCTCCTCAGCGGTCTACTCCAACCACCACCACGCAACCCGTCTGGCAGCGCGGGCATCTGACTGCGCCGCGGGCACCCGGCCCTTGACGCCGTCGGTGTCAAGGGCACGCCCGCGCCCGGGAGCTGGCGCCGGCAAAGCCGGCGCTCGAACTCGCCACGTCCGCGCTCATGCTCCGAATACCCGACCGGCGCGATCATGAGTGGGCCAAGACGCGATCGACCAGCTCGAAGAGCGACGGCCGAACCGCCTCGAAGCTGTAGTGTCGCACGGCACGGGCCCGAGCCTTCTGACCGAGGTCCTGGGCCTCTGCGGGGTGGTCGAGGAGGTGCGCCATGGCGTCGGCGAGCTGGTCAACGCGACCCGGCTCGACCAGGAGCCCTGCGCTTTCGAGAACCTCGGGAATCATGGAGACTCGTGTGGAGATGATGGGCCGCGCCATCGCCATCGCGTCAAAGATCTTTGCGGGGACCTGCCCGACAGTGTCAGTGGAGGCCCGCTGAGGAATCACCACGAGATCAGCAGCCGCCAAATAGTCCGGGACTCGATGAAACGGGACCTCCTCGATCAGGCGGACCCGGTCACCCAGAAGGCTGAGCTTCTGACCTGCCCGGCTCTCCGGCGAGCAGCCGATCACCGCGAGGACGAGGTCCGGCCTGTTCAGCCGTCGCACCGCCTCGGCAAGGTCGTCAACTCCCTTGTAGGCTCTCACAGTCCCGAGAAAAACCACCAGATGCCGCCCCTCAGCCGCCAGGAGGGACCGAATCGGCTTGGGATCCGCGCGGTCAGGATCGAATTGATCCGTGTCACGAACATGCGGCATCAGGGTCCCACCGAAACGACCCTGAAGAAAGCGAGAGGCCACAGTCAGAGCGTCAGCCCGGGCCACCAGCTTTTCCATGCACCACGTCCACGGAAGGCCATTCGGATTGGAGAGGTTCAGGAACCGGCCGATCGTTCCCGACGATCCAGAGTGATAGAAGAAGCCGGTCTCCCAGTCGTCGATGTCAAGGAGGAGGGGCCGGCGAATTCTGCGCCGGGCAAGCAGACCGAGCCCAAAGCTGGTCGGGCGCGACTTCGACGCATAGAGGAGATCGCCGCCAATCAGCTCCATGAGGCGAGGGATCGTTGCGAGGAACCTCGGGTAGCGAGCGCCGGGCAACGTGCGGAAGGGTATCCCTGTTCCGACCGCAGGGCGCCACAGGCCGTTGCGAAAGCATGGTCCCACGACCTCGACCTCATACCGTGGCGCGAGGAGCTGAGCCAGCAAGAGCGCCCGCCCAGCCGCGTTTGTGGAGCAATCGAAACAAAGGACCGAAACTTTCATATCCCATTGATTGCAGCGCGGGCACCCGGGCTTCG
This sequence comes from Candidatus Methylomirabilota bacterium, assembly GCA_035288345.1. Classification (GTDB taxonomy): domain Bacteria; phylum Methylomirabilota; class Methylomirabilia; order Rokubacteriales; family DATEAO01; genus DATEAO01. The sequence goes on from DATEAO010000452.1 coordinate 4,039, forward strand.
CCACGCCCGCGCTTCCCGGAGATATGCGCAACGGGCAAAGCAAGGGATCATGCTGACCGTTGATGGCTGACCGCTGATGGCTTGTCCGACAACAGCGCGTGGTAAAGGTCAGCCAGATTGCGCGCGAGGCATTTCCCCGAGTATCGGGACTCCACGAGGACGCGGCCGGCTTCGCCGAGCCGTGAGGCCAAGCTCCGATCGCTGAGCAGCCGGCTGATCGCCTGAGCGAGACTGTCAGGATCACCCGGGGGAACGATCAGCGCGTCTTGCCCATCGGTCAGGATCTCGGGAACCACTCCGACGCCGGTGGCCGCCAACGGCTTCCCCATGGCCAGGTATTCAAAGACCACGCGCCCCATCCCCTCAGACTCGAGCGGCGCGTAGACCGCCACATCGAAGGCTCGCATGGCAGTTGCGAGATCGGGGACGAAGCCCGCAAGCGCGATCTCTTCCTCGAGATCGTTTTTCACGATCTCATTCCGAATGACCGCTTCCTGGCTTCCCTGTCCCACAAAGAGCGCCCTGAACTTGAAGCCTTTCTGTTTCAACCTTGCCAACGCGCCGACCATCACCCGATGGCCCTTCATCACCCTCAGTCCCCCGACGAGCCCAACGACCGGGCGATCATCCACACCAGCCGCGGCAAGGGACCCCCGCAGCTTCGGCGAAAACACGTCGATATCCACGCCGCCGTAAAAGGTGACGATGCGGTCCGGCAGCACGAGCCCGCTCCTGAGATACGCGCGACGGATGCCGTCGGTCACGGCCACCACCGCGTCTGTAGCTCGCCGGTAAAGCCAGCGGTTGGCGAGATGGGCGCGAACCGGGTGGACGATGTGACGCGTGCGAACAATCGGACGAGGCGCGGTGAGAAGACGATTTGCGCATGCGGCCAACCAGTGCTCTTTCCCCCGATGGACGTGGATCAGTTCATGAGACTCGGCGAGCCGGCGAATGGCTTGGAGCGCGATCCAGCCACTCCATATCCCGCCGCGTCCGAAGTCGAGCGTCTGAAAGTCGTCGACCCCCATGAGGCGGAGACGCCGCCCCACGCGCTCCTCGCTTCCCTCCTGACAGACAAGCGTGACGTGATGACCGATCTCCCGAAGCTCTCTCACCGCCCTGCCGGCCCAGTACGCGTCGGAGCTCCATCCCCGGCAGCTCATCAGGTGCAGAATCCGCAACGGATTCATCGTGAAGCGTGAAGCGTGAAGAGTGAAGTGTTCCGAAGCGGATATCTCTTGGTCTTCACGGTCTTTTCACTCTTCACTCTTCACTTCTAGGAGCGTTCGGTAGATATCCTCAACTTGGAGCACGCGCCGCGCATGACTGAACTCGGCTTCGACGCGGCGTCGCCCTGTTCGCCCCATTTGACGCGCGGTTTCAGGATTCTCTAGGAGTCTCTGGAGCAACCGCGACAACCGGTCAGGATCCTCCTCGTCGAGGAGGAACCCGGTCTCCCCGTCTATGACCGTGTCAGGAAGCGCCCCGACAGCTCGGCTGACCACAGGAGTTCCTACGGCCATCGCTTCGAGCGCGGCCCGACACGATTCATCGGAGCCGGCCCCCATGAGGGTGAAGACGTCGAGCGCAGCGAGGAGCTGCGGGAGGTCATCATCCCTGTAGCCCGTGAAGAGCACGTGGCTGGCCAGCCCGAGCTGAGAGACCAGCGCCTCAAGGGACGGTCTCGCCTCGCCTTTTCCCACCAGCAGGAGCCGAGCCTGAGGGACCGACTGGATCAGGCGTTGAAATGCTCTGAGAAGCAGCTCGTGGCCGCGATTCGGCGCGAGGCGCGCGACCGAGCCGATCAGCGGGGCGTCTCCGAGGTGAAACTCGCGTCTGATCGCCGCTCCGTTGGCGTTCGCCGAGAAACGATCGAGATCGACGATCCCTCCAATCAGCCAGAGCTTGCTCGCCTCGATGCCGGCGTCAAGGCAGCGCGCGTGAATCTGCCGGCTGACCGCGAGACAGCCATCGGTCCGTTGATAGAGCATGCGACCGAGAAACCCGCGACGCACCGCTCCGCGGTTGTGGAAGGTCCTGAGGAGGACAGGCGTCGCGCCAGGTCCTTTTCTGGCAAAGCTGCCGAGCCACTGGTCATGGGAGTGATGGCAGTGAATGACGGAGATCGCGCGCTCCTCGCAAAACGCTCTGAGGCGCCTGAGGTCCCGGAAGAGGCGCAGCGGTCGAGGCCCGACCTCCAGGGACAACCCCTCTACGAGCGCGAGCCCGGCTGCGCGAGCTTTCTGTTCGAAGCGGTCTCCCCGAATGCACCCCAGCCACACCTTGTGCCCCCGCTCTTCGAACCCGCGGGCGAGCTGAATGATCGGGTCCGCGCTCCCGGTCCACCAGCGGTTCGCGGCAAGGTGGAGAATACTGAGCGGCGTCACTGGTGGAGCAATTCCTCGTAGACCCGAATGGTCCGGGCCATCATCGTCTCGATGGTGTAGCGGGCTTTGACGAGGGCCTGACCCGCCTGCGCCATGGCGCGGGCGCGAGCAGGATCGCGGAGCAGCGACAGAATGGCTTCGGCGAGCGCATCGGGATTCCCGGGAGGGACCAAGCGGCCCGTTTCCCAGTCTCGAACAATTTCGGGGATCCCTCCCATAGCGGTCCCAACCACGGGCGTCCCGACCGCCAGCGCCTGGGGGATGACCTGAGAGGTTGCTTCGGACTTGATCGAAGGGAGAACCAGGACGTCCAGCGCGGCCATGACCTCGGGGATATCACGCCGGAATCCAGTCATGATGACCACGTGCTCGAGGCCGAGCTCGCGGATGCGCCCGCGGATGTGTTCATACCCGATCCCGTCCCCGACGATCAGAAACCGAGTGTCCGGCGCCGCGTGCCAGACCTCGCGGGCGGCGTCGAGGAACACCCCATGTCCCTTTGAACTCCGGAGCATGGCGACGATCCCCGCCACGGGCCCGCTCAGCCCCAGCTCGTCGCGAAGCGCCTTTCCGGACACACCGGGGTGAAAGCGGGTCATGTCCACGCCCGCCGGGATCGAGACGATCTTGGCCGCCGGGATTCCTGCGGCGCGGACGACCTGGGCGACGGCCTCGCCACTGGCGATGATTCGATCGGCCAGATGGTAGATAAGGGCCCGCCGGCGCGCGATCGGAATAGAGACATGCCGACTTCTCACCACGGGCAGGCCCATCAGCCTTGCCGCAAGCGTCGCGAGCCAGCTGTCAGTGGAGCTGTGGGTGTGCACGAGGGCGATCTGCTCCCGTCGCATGAGCCTCATAAGCCCAGCCAGGGCGAACGGATCCCACGCGCTCCGCATCCGGACCCGATGGAGATCGACTCCATCCGCCCGCGTCGCCAGCCCACTGCCGGGCTGAGCAGCCAGCCTGACGTGCCAGCCATGATCGAGAAGCCATTGAGCCTCGGTCAGGATCCTGACCTCCTGGCCACCCCACCCCATTGACGCCTCAGTGTGCAGGACAGTTGTCACTTAACGTCCCCCAGAGCCCTCTCTTCTCGATCACTCCCCTGGATCGATTCCGTCACACTGGTCAGCGCCTGCTGCGTGGTGATGCTCGTCATACAGGGATGATCGATCGGGCAGCGAGGGAGAAAGCAGGGGGAACAGGGCACCTGCGTCCAGAGCACGACCTGTCTCTCTCCCAGTGGCCGAGACCTCCTCGGATCAGTGGGGCCGAAGAGCGTCACCACCGGTGTCCCCACCGCAGCGGCGAGATGGGCCGGGCCAGTGTCAGCGCTGACGACGGCGCGGCAACGGCTCAGGATGGCCGGAAGGCATTCGGGGTTCTCCTTGCCGACCAGCGAGTGCAGCGGAGCGCTCACACGCTCAGCGATCCACCGAGCCAACGGCTCTTCTTCCCGGGATCCGAGAAGCAGAGGTTCACCGTCGCCTTCTTTGCTCAGCCGCTCCGCCAGCTCGGCGATCCGCTCGGGGATCCACCGCTTCGAAGGCCCGAACGCCGCGCCGAGCTGAATACCGACCAGCGGAGATGCCGGGTCGATCCCGAGAGATCCCAGCAACCTGTCAGCGCGCGCGAGCTCGTCCTTCGTGACCGTGAAACGCGGGGTTCGCTCGTGCGCCGCAATCCCGATCGATTGGACCAGGCGAAGGTACGCGTCCACCTGGTGCATGAGCAGGGGCGGGGGCGGAACGGGGTGGGTCAGGAGCAGCGACCGGCCATCACTCCGATATCCCACGCGCCAACGGCTCCGTGAAAGCCAGGCAATAAGCGCCGACTGAAATGAATTGGGAAGGAGCAGTGCGAGTGTGGCCGCGTCTGATCGAAGCCCTCGGATGAGCCGGAGCTGTTCACGCCA
>DATEAO010000453.1:0-2095 GCA_035288345.1 Candidatus Methylomirabilota bacterium
ATCGGACAAGCCGATCGAGGGAGGCCGAACCTTCCCCAGGATTGCACGGGTAAAGCCCACGCAAGAGGAGCCAGCACCGGTGGTCAGGAGGAGATCGGTCGCAAGCGTGAGCTGCTCGAAAATCCGCGAATGGGCCTTCAGCACAGCTGGGTTTCCAGGCGCGCTTCCAGATATGACTTGACACGCTCTCTGAAGCGGGGTTTGTCGAACATCTCAGCTCGCGCGCGGAGGAGCTTTGGGACAAACTTGTCGTCGCACGATTCAAAGCGACGGACGGCGGCAATCAGCGCCTCGATCGTCTGCGGCTCGAAAAACACTCCAGTGGGAGCCTCGTCGACCGCCTCGAGAGGCACGATGGTTTCCAATGCGCCGCCGCCACGAAACGCGATCACCGGGCGGCCCGATGCCATCGCCTCGAGTGGGACAATCCCGAAGTCTTCCACGCCGGGGAACAGGACCGCGCGGCACTGCGTGTAGAGCTCGGCGACCTCGGCATCGCTCTGCCAGCCGAGAAACTCGACGGTTCGCCCCGCAAGTTTCTTGAGCGAAGACTCTTCTGGGCCGGTGCCCACGATGAGGAGCCGAAATCCCATCGTGTTAGCGGCCTCGACCGCCAGATCCACGCGCTTATACGGGACGAGCGCTGAGACGACGAGGTAATAGCCCCGGTCTGTCTCTTCAGCAAGACGAAAGCGCTGCGCATCCACGGGCGGATGGATGACGTCGGCCCTCCGTCCGTAGTACTGCTGGATCCGGTCCGCAACGTAATGGGAGATTGCCACAAAATGATGGACACGGCCGCTCGAGGCTCGGTCCCATCGACGAAGGGCCGCGGCGACGGGCCGCGCCAGCGCTCGCGCAAGCGCGCTGCTTTGACCGAAATAATCGTCGTAACGGTCCCAGACGTACCGCATTGGAGTAAAGCAGTAGCAGACGTGAATCGCTCCGGCTCGAGCGCGAGCCCCTTTCGCCACGCAGTGGCTCGTGGAAAGCACCAAATCGTAGCCGGAAAAGTCGAACCGTCCGATCGCGACAGGAAAGAAGGGGAGATACAACCGATAGCTTGTCTCGGCGCTGGGCAGGTGCTGGACGAACGAGGTGACGATCGGCCGTTTTTCGATGATCGGGGAGACGCTCCCCGGCACGTGGAGCAGCGTGTAGAGATCGGCGTCGGGAAAGAGCTCGCAAAATGCTTCGAGACACCGCTCCCCTCCCCGCATCCCCGTCAGCCAGTCGTGGACCAGCGCGACCCGCACGCCGACACCTCTTAGGCCGCTATGAACCGTGCGCTCTGATTCGCTGACGCCAATAGTTGAGAAGATCCCTCAGAGTCTGTTCGAACGGGATCTCCGTGCGCCACCCGACAGCCTGTTCAATCTTGGATGAGTCTCCCACGAGCCTTGGAACATCTGAGGGGCGCAGGCGAGACGGATCCTGCTTCACGGAGATATTGGGCACTTTGGATTCAGTGAGAAGGAAATCGAGCAACTGTTGAATCGACCATTCTTTTCCCGAGCTCAGGTTGTAGACTTCACCAGGCTCCCCTCGCTCCAGGAGCAGCCAGTATCCTCTGAGGATGTCTCTCACGTCAGAGTAGTCGCGACGGGCAGTCAGATTGCCCACGAAGACCACGGGCTCGCGCTGCCCCGCTTCGATTTCAGCAATCTGCTTGGCAAAATTCGAAGTCACAAACACCTCACCCCGCCGCGGACCCTCGTGGTTAAAGGCGCGGGCGCGGATGCACTGCAGACCATAGCTCTTGAAGTACTGATACCCCATGAGATCTTGAGCCACCTTGCTGACCGCATAGGGTGAAAGCGGCCGAAGCGGATTGGTTTCCTTGATCGGAAGCTCATGGTCGTACACTAGCCCGTACTCCTCACTCGATCCAACCACCAGGAACCTCGATTGAAGCCGCTGGACCCGGATCGCCTCTAGCAGATTCACCTGGCTGATGATATTGTTGTGCAATGTCTCCGTGGGAGCGTGCCACGAGGTCGCCACGAAACTCTGCGCGGCAAGGTGGAAGATCCACTCTGGCTTCGTCATCTCGAGGAGATTATGGACAGAAGAAAGATCGCGCAAATCCGACTCG
>DATEAO010000454.1:0-4000 GCA_035288345.1 Candidatus Methylomirabilota bacterium
CTCCATCGCCCGCTTGGCGCCATAGCGCTCAACTGCGCGATGGATATCCCCGGCCACCAGCTTCAGCGCCGCGTCCTTGTAACTGGCTCCACTCTTGTTATCGATCGTGACCCAGCCCGAGAGGTCGGCGCCGTTGTCGGCCGCGTTGAGCACCAGCACATAGTCTGCCTTCCAGTTCACTCCAGTGGCGAGGTACGAGGCCTCGATCCGCTGCGGAGCCGCTTTCTGGTTCCTGAGCAGCCAGACCAGCGTGGGCTTCGACACCAGGTTCTCAGGTAGGGAGGGGAAGACCAGGTTGCCGAAGTGGCCGGTGTAGATCTGACCGTTGATCTCGTAAACCGGTCCGTTGACCGAGAGCAGCGTCCCCTCCAGAAATGCGCCGTTCCCCTGCGAGAGCCGCACCTTGCGCCCAACGTACTTCTCCATAAGCTTCTGGCCCGACAGCAGGTCATACTCATAGTTCTGCTCAAGAATCTTGAGCGCCGCGGCGTTCGTGAGAGATGTCAGGTGGACACTGGTTGGGTCGATCTGCGCGGCGACATCCATGAATTGAACGGTGTGCACGCCCGACCCAAGCGTCACCTCCCGGGTGTCCTTCACCAGGCCGAGGTTTCCGTTGTAGATCGTAATTTGAAGATCGCGCTGATCCTTCTGAGTGATGACTTGAGGACCCGGCTCACTACGGGACCACGCCACTCCTCCAACTACTAGACTTGTCACAAAGGCAATTGCTACACAGAACGCTCGCATGATTTTGGCCTCCTGCAAATCTTTCAGCGATCGGGCGCCTGGCCTTCACCAGTGGCCGATCGCCGTGTGTGCAGGGTTAGACAACGCGGAACGCGAAAAGTTCCCGTCGCTGCGACCGATTGCGATTACGAGCCGGCCAGCCGGTCTAAGCCTGGCCGACCAATTTCAACCACGATCTTTATAACTTAAGACTCGCGGCTTGAACAAACCCATGGGGGAGGTCTAGGAGGGGGAGCAGCGGGGCTCACCCCTCCTACTTATTGAATGCGGATTCTGACGCGGACTTGCTCAGGGAGGGTTGGAGCCTTGGCTTCGACTTTAAAATCGCCCATCTGGTGAAGCCCTGTTTCCAGCTTCGCGTAGTTGTCGCGGGCGAGCACAAACTCGACAACACTTCCAGACCTCGCCCCACTGGTCTCAATCACCAGAGTTCCGCCAACCTGACTGGCAAGATCTTCAAGCTGACGGTCAAGGGCATCCCGGCTTTTCGGTCGCAGGAGACCAGAAACCTGGAACAGTGACTGAGAAGCGGAGAGAGACGGCGCAGTTGCAGCGGGCACGCGCGACTCCGCTCGGTCGCGCTCAGCCTTCTTCTCCGGCGCGTTGGACTCTTTCTTCCTTTCTGCAAAGTCTTTGTCTTCCTGGGCTCGTTCAGGGGATGCGGTAGACGGCGTGGCAGGCGAGGCCGAGGGCTCCTCAGGAGTCTGCTCAAGCCCTTCCTGTCTCTCAGCGGGAGTCGGCGCAACTTGGGAAGGCGGAGAGACGCCAACGCGCGGACCTTCAGGGCCTTGGCGATAGACCAGGACCACCAGCGTGGAAACCACCACAATCGCAACGGCCTCAAGCGGGAGCTTGATATGAAGCGGCAGGAAGACCGCTCGAAGCCAGCGTTGATGCCAGGGCTCTCGGGTTGCGGCTTCGATCACCCGCTGGGCAAAGCCAGGAGGGGCCTGAGGCTCCCCAGCCGAGCGGAGCAGAATGACAGTCTGGAGGTAGCGGTCCCACTCGCCTGGGCAGACCGGGCAGACCGCGAGATGGCCAGTCAGCTCCGCGCGCTCTTCCGGTGTGATCCGCTCATCCGCCCGGACGGGAAAGAGTGCCCTCGCCTGCTCGCAGTTCATTGGGTGAATCGCTCCAAACGCTGCTTCAGCTCCATTCGGGCGCGGTGCAGCCGTGAGCGCACCGTGCCAAGCTCGAGGTCCAGGGCCTCAGCGATCTCCTCATACGAAAGCCCGTGAAGATCGCGCAGCACGACAACGATTCGCCGGTCCTCATCCAGCTCGGCGATGGCCTGCCGAATCGCCGCCTCCAGTTCTGACTCCTCCAAGGTCTCGGCCGGGTCAGGATGTCCATTCGCGATCCGAGCTAACACTCCCGCTCCTTCTCGCCGCTGACGCTCACCCGACTTCAGCCGGTTCAGGCAGAGCCGGGAGGTGATCGTGTAGAGCCAGGTTGAGAGCTTCGACTCGCCCCTGAACTCCCTGATCGAGCGGTAGACCCGGAGGAACGCCTCTTGGGCAATCTCCTCAGCCTCGCTGCGATCACCGAGCATCCGGAGCGAAATGCCGAACACCCGATGCTGATAGGTTAACACGAAGGCTTCAAAAGCCTTTACATCGCCGCGCTTGAGCGCCTCGACCAGCCCCTGCTCATTTTGAACATCCTCTTGTGATTGGACGCTGCCCTGGCGCAAGAGTTCCCGCCCCTCTTTCATTCGTGAAGAGTGAAGCGTGAAGTGTGAAGCGCATCAGGGGCCGAGGTAGGTAGCGAGGTAATCAAGGATCGTACGCTTATCTTCAGGAGGAATGGGGGCGCCATACTCGATCATTCGATCCAGCACCACTTCCCATCGCGCGCGGTCCAGGCGCTGCATCGCCACGATCTCCAGGCTGTGGCAGATGATGCAGCGCCCCACCACGATCTCGACGTTCTTGCCCTGAGGAAGGGGATTGTTCTGGGCCGTGACGCGCCCCGCCACCCAGGCGACTGAAAGCCCGACGATCAGCGCGCAGCAGGAGAGCGTTGCCCGCTTACGCCACATTCACCCGGACAGAGTGGATCACGTTCCAGCGATAGCCCTGCGGGTCAGGCGGACGGCTGGGGGGCTGCAGCCGCCCAAGCGAATCGCTGGCGCGCGCCATGATGGTGTGCTGACCGCTCTTCGCGTCCCACGCGGACTCCCAGCGGCGCCACGCGTAGCGATGCTCCTCGCCTGTGAGCGTGGCCGGCTTCCAGGACTGGCCGCCATCGGTCGAGACGTCGACCGCCACGATGGTCCCCTCTCCACCCCACGCGAAGCCGTGGATCGTCAAGGCGCCGCCAGCAACCTGGGCGCCGTCCAGCGGGTTCACAATCACGGACTTGCACTCGAGCGACTGGAGAGAGTAGGTCTGTTTGGGGTCGTCAGCCCGTGGGGAGCGATAGCTCCGCTGCATGAACGGGCCACCCCACTCTTTATCAGCCAGCGTAACGCGCGTCAGCCACTTGATCGACGCCGACCCGATCCAACCCGGCACGATGAGGCGCGCCGGGCCGCCGTGCAGGTGCGGGACAGGCTGGCCGTTCATCTCGAGCGCGATCATCGTGTGAGGCTCCACGGCCTTCCAGATCGGGTGGCTCCGAATAAAGTCCGGGGCTTGAGGGGTTGGAGGCGCGTCGTTGCCGTCCGGCACCACATGCGTCGCCGTGGGTCGTGGCTTCGCCATCTTGAGCACGTCGGCCAGCCGGACGCCTTTCCAGACCGCGGTGCCGACGGCCCCGTACTCCCACTGGATTCCCGACGCCTTCGGCCGGTGGAAGCTCCGCCCGTTCCCGGCGCACTCCAGCGTGATCGTCTGGGTAATCTGCTCCAATGTTTTGAGATCATCCAGCCGCAACGTCAACGGATTCTCCACCTCACCGTCCACCTGCAACACGTACTGAGCCGGAGTGATCTCGGGCCCATCGTAGTTGTTGCGGACAAAGAAGATGTCATTCGGTGTGATCGCGCTTGTCAGCTCGTTGACCGGCGTTTCGAGATTGATCGGACGGGGGCTCCTCATAATCAGCTTTTCTTTCCCCGGGACCGGCGGAGGCGGCGCTTGCTGGGCCAACACCGGGAGTCCACTCCCCAACAGGGCGGCCGCGGCGCCCACATGAATCACGAACGCGCGACGAGTCATTCCATCTCGGAGATCATTCTGGCGCTCCATGGCCTCCTCCTTTGATTGCAGCGCGGGCCCCCGGGCCCTTGACGCCGTCGGTGTCAAGG
>DATEAO010000455.1:0-3991 GCA_035288345.1 Candidatus Methylomirabilota bacterium
CCACCTCAGCCTGCCTGACAATGGCCTTAAGGTCGGGTCCAATCGACTCCAGTTCGACTACGCCCATACCTGGGTTCCCGCCGAGTCGGACCCGGAAAGCCCTGATCGACGAGAGCTGGCCGTACTGTGGGACCAGCTTCGCTTTGACGACTCAGAGAATCCCGAACCTCCCCGTCCTTCCGTCAGTACCGACGGCGGAGTGCTCAAAATCCCCCTCGATGCTCGGCTCGATTACTATCTTAGGATCCCCGAGGGTGGCAGTCTAGCTTTTGACTCACTGAGATTTCCCCGGAATGTCGACGCTTCCTTGACCGTCGAGCTCGAGACGGATGCGATGGGTGCTCGAACCGTAGGTACTTTCAGAGGGAGCCAAGGTCGCCAGTCTCTTGCGTTCGGCAACACAAGCCCTCTTATCTCGCGATTGTCTTTCCTGGTGACTGCCGAATCCGGTCAAAATACCAGTGGCTCCTGGATCGAATTGGCTGGACTTAGGCTTATGCCCACGACCGCAGCCTCGCGGGACCGGGATCAGCCCGGTCAGCGGTATACGACTTCTCGACGCCCGCCGATCCTGATCTACTTGATTGACGCCCTAAGATCCGATCATCTGGGTTGCTACGGCTACGAACGCGACACCTCTCCCAACATCGATCGTTTCGCTGATGATAGCGTCCTCTTCCTCAGGAATATCGCTCAGTCCTCCTGGACGAAGGCGTCGGTGGCATCGATGTTCACCGGCTTGACTCCACTGCTTCACGGCGTCCAGGACCGCGCCGATGCCTTGCCCGAGGAAGCAGAGACACTCGCGGAAATCCTACGGGCCTCCGGATACCGCACCGCCGCTTTCCTTGCCAACGGCTGGGTCTCCGACGACTTTTCTATGATGCAAGGCTTCGAGCACCGACATTTTGTGAACGGACAACGATCCTCGCGTTTACACGACGCCTACTTCGCTTGGCTCGAGGAACAGGGTTCGCTGGGACCGTTTTTCGCCTACATCCACACTGTCGACCCACACGGTCCCTACGATCCTCCGGCAAACTATCGAGAACGCTTCGCATCCGTTGAGATGGACGCGGATGTTGGTTCTTCGCAATCACTGCTAGACCTGCATTCCGCCGAATTGGAACCTGGACAGAAGCTCATCCAGAACCTACTCGCTCTTTATGATGCAGAAATCGCCTTCAATGACGAGCACTTCGGCCAGTTGATCTCCGCCCTCAAACAGCAGGGAATCTACGACGAGGCCTTGATTATATTGACTTCCGACCACGGGGAAGAGTTTTTTGAACACGGGAAGTTACAACACGGCGTGAATCTGTACTCCGAGGTCTTGAACACGCCCTTGATCATCAAATTCCCCAAGGGCTTTGGCGCATCGGGAATCGTCTCGTCTCCGACCCAACATGTGGACCTTCTGCCTACCGTGCTGGATCTTCTCGGACTAGTCATTCCTCCAGAGGTAGAGGGCTGGAGCCTATTGCCATTGCTGGAGCAGGATCCGCCCTGGCGCGAAGTCTTCTCCGACTTGGACCTCGACGGCAACCGGGTTGAGAGCGTCTATGCACATCCGTGGCAGCTTATCCGCTCCGACTCCGAGAACGGTGAACAAGGTCGGTTCGAGTTGTACGACCACTCCCATCGATCCAAAGACGAAAGAGAGCGGTCTTCACAGGCACCCATCGTTGCTCTTTATCTGCGGAAGGCGCTCGATCGACACAAAGAAAATCCCTTTCGACTGCCGGCACGGGAAGTGGCAATCGACGAGGTCATGGAGCGTCGCCTCAAGGCGCTCGGATACTTACAGTGACGCGTCAATAACGGGCAGGCGAGCTTCCCCTTTTGTTGGCACCGGATGGCCTTCCAACAGAAGTTGGACCTCGATTCCAAAATCCACAACGCCTGTGGCCAGCGGCTCGCCTTCAGGAAGCACTTTGAAAATGACGGCCTCGACCCAGCGATCAATATAGGTCTCTCCTTCTGGCAGAAGAGCTACCACTCCGGCATTCAGAAAATAGGTTTCCGGAACGAGATTGGCGCGAAAGCGGAATATCACCTCCCACCGGATACCGGGCTCGATGACACTCACGCCTTTTCCAAGCGCGGCAGTCGTCCTTCCTCCCACGTCGATGCCGGAAAGCGTCTTGATCATCATCCCGAAACGAACGTTCGTGAACCGACGATCGAAGACGACCCGGTATCGCCACACGTACAATTCCCCACTCCTCAACAAGTTGACGGGGCTGCCGTCGGCCATGGTGAGACGCGGATCTTCAATCCTCGCACCTTTTGACTCGTAGCGCACTGGACTCTTCGACACAAAGTTGGGATCGTACATACCGCGCCGCTCGACGGCTTTCCGCTGCTGGAGCGGCGCGCCGCTCATTTCCCCGCCCTGAACCGCATCACCAAGAGAAGAAACCGGCAGTTCCCTAGGGTTGCCCTCCAGCGTCCCAAGATTCCGGATGTCCTGGCGCAACTCCTCCTGAGCGGACGGGGGGGCGTACAAGAGGCGCTGGTACAGATGCACCACCTTCTTGCTCTCGCCCTCCAGCAAGAGTTCCCCGCGATCCAACAGAATGGCGCGATCGCACAGTTGAATTATCAAACCCGCGTCATGGGAGACCAAGAGGACCGTTCCTCCTTCTTCAGTGAAACGCTCCATCCGGGCGAAGCACTTTCTCTGGAAGGCTTCATCACCGACCGTTATGATCTCGTCCACGACCAGGATCTCCTTTGGCACCACGACCTGAACCGCGAACGCCAGTCGAGCCAACATTCCGGAAGAGTAGGCTCGTACCGGTTGATCGACGAAGTCTCCGATCTCCGCGAAATCGAGGATCTCTTGAAAGTATTCCCCCATCTGTGCCCGGCTCAGTCCCAGAATCGCGCCGTTCAGAAAGACGTTCTCGCGTCCCGTGAAATCTGGGTTGAACCCGGTGCCGAGCTCGAGAAGCGCGGTGACTCGGCCGCCAGCGCGAACCGCGCCCGTCGTTGGCTCCAGCGTTCCGGCCACCAGCTGAAGCAGTGTGCTCTTACCCGAACCGTTACGTCCCACGATGCCCACCGTTTCGCCGCGGCCGACAGAAAACGTGACGCCCCGCAATGCCCAGAACTCGCGGAAGTACCGTCGACCGGGCCAGAATCCCTGCTTCAACCTGTCATGCGGGCGATGGTAGAGACGGTAAGATTTCCCGCAGTCTCTCAACATCAGCACGGGATCAGAGTTCTGGCGCATCCTTCGTTCCCTCTGAGAAAAAGCCACTCTGTCGAAGCGGCCGGCTGGAAGGGCCTTCCCTCGCCTCCGGCGCAGGTGTGCCATTGAGAACCAGCGAGGCCAGCAGGGCGAGACCGATGACCGCGTAAAGGGCACGGTACAGGGTCCGAAATCGGCTCACGTTCTCGAATGTCAACCCGGCCCGATAGGTCTTCCAGGCTGACCAAGGTAGCACGGGATAGAGAAGCGCAACCCAGGCCAGCGAGCTGGGCATTAGCTCGTTTGACGCGAGGAGCAAGAAACAGGCAAAGGCTAGGGCGAAAATGACCTGGCCGGCAACAAAGGCTCGGACCGGTCCGAAACGCACCGCGTTGGTCAGCACGCCGTTTTGCCGATCGGCCTCATAGTCGCCCACCTCCTGGTTCAGATGGCCGGCGGTGAAGGTCAGCGCGAAGAACGACGACAACGCAACTCCCCGCAGATCCATTCCCCCGAAGAGGGAATAACCCATGAGAAAATGGATCACTCCACCGACCAGATGCGTTGCCGAGGAGAACACCGGAGATCCCTTGGTGCGAACGATGTGATAGGAGTAGGCGAAACCGAGAATGGCAATCGCAACCGCGAACAGGAATGTGCGCCAAGGGAGCAAGGCAAAGAGGACCAAGCTCGCCACGCCCAGACCGAGTGAGATGTTTCTCACTTCGGTACGGCTACTCCCTTTGGAGAGGAACGCTTTAGCCGCCTTGTTCGAGTCGGCCGCATCGGAGGTCG
>DATEAO010000456.1:0-6592 GCA_035288345.1 Candidatus Methylomirabilota bacterium
CTGCATCGGCTGCCGGCTCTGCGAGTACGTCTGCCCGCCCCAGGTGATCAAGGTGGAGATGCTGAAGGCCGAGAAGCGGAACTACGCGAAGAGCTTCTTCCTCGAGCTGTACGCGTGCGAGTTCTGCGAGCTCTGCGTGCAGGTCTGCCCCACCGATGCCATCATCATGATGAAGAGCTTCGACCTCGCCACCTCGGATCGGCGCGAGCTCCTGCTCGACAAGGACCGCCTGCACCAGCTCGGCCTCATGTTCGAGCCGTCGTGGGCCACGGGCGAGAAGCTCAGGATCATGCAGGCCCCTCCAAAGGTCGAGAGGAAAGCGGAGTTGGGGAAGAAGACAGGTGAGGAGGGGACGGAGTGAGCCTGGAAGCCGTGGGCTTCTGGGGTCTCGCCATCGTCCTCATCGTCTCCAGTCTCCTCACAGTCCTTTCGAAGAACCTCTTCCATTCGGTCCTCTACCTGGCGCTCGCACTCGTCACGACCGCCGGCGTCTTCCTCTCTCTGAACGCCGAGTTCCTCTTCGCGGTGCAGATCTTCCTCTACGCGGGAGGAGTGGTCACGCTGGTCGTCTTCGCCATCATGCTCACCGAGCGCCTGGTCGGGGAGCGGGTGAGTCAGATGAGCCGTGGAGTCGGGGTTGGGTCGCTCGTCTCGGTGACGCTCTTTCTCGCCACGGCCTGGGCGCTGACCCGGACCGGACTTCCGTCCCGCCGCGCTGAGCTCTCCGGCGATCTGACCAGCGCGATCGGCAGCGAGCTGGTGACCCGGTATGTGCTCCCGCTCGAACTGCTCGCGGTGCTCTTCCTTGCGGCGCTGCTGGGCGCCCTCTACTTCGCGAGGAAAGAAGAATGATGGTTCGGGAGTCGAACTGCGAACCCCGGACCCCGGACCCCGAGCCCCGGCTCCCATGGAGCTGAAGGCGTACCTGCTGCTGGCGGCGGCGGTCTTTGCGATCGGGCTCTTCGGTGTCCTCACGCGGCGAAACGCGATCGGCATCCTCCTCGGGATCGAGCTGATGCTGAACGCCGTGAACATCAATCTGGTTGCGTTCGCGCGCTACGCGGCGGTGACGGCCGGAATGGTCTTCACCCTCTTTACGATTTCAATCACGGTGGCCGAGGTCGCGGTGGGCCTGGCCATCGTGATCCAGATCTTCCGCGTCCGCCGCACCGTCGAAGCCGACCATTTGAACCTCTTAAAGGGATGACGACCTCCGCGCAATCACCCTTCACGCTTCACCCTTCACTCGTCGCTCTTCACGGCCTTCCGGACGCTTCACGCTTCACCCTTCACGCTTCACGGCATTCTGTATGACCGATCCTGGATCGCTCGCGCTGGCGGCGCTCTGGCTGCCCTTCGTTGCGTTTGTCCTGCTCGCCGTCATCCCCCAGCTCCGGCGTACCGGCCGGCCTGCCGGTTGGGTCTCGGTCATCGCGATTGCCGCGTCTCTCGCGGCCGCGATCTGGCTCTGGGGCCGGCTCGACCACGCGATCGAGCTGACCTGGGAGTGGATCCCTCAAGCTGGCGGCGCGCTCGCCAGTGTTGGCCTCTACGTCGATCGCCTTTCAGCCTCGATGCTTGTCCTCGTGACGTTGGTCGCGTTCCTGGTGCAGCTTTACTCGTTGGGGTACATGGCTGGGGAGTCGGGGCCATCGCTCGGCCGCTACTACACCTACCACTCGCTCTTCGCCTTCTCGATGATGGGGCTCGTGCTCAGCAACAACTTCCTCCAGATGTTCATCTTCTGGGAGCTGGTCGGCCTCTGTTCGTACCTGCTGATCGGCTTCTGGTATCAAAAGCCCGAGGCGGCGCGCGCCGCGGTGAAGGCGTTCTGGGTCACGAAGTTCGGCGACCTCGGCTTCATCATCGGCATCGTCCTCCTCTGGCGCGAGACGGGGACATTCGCGTTCACCGAGCTCTTTCACCTTGCTGATGCTGAGGTGGCTCCCGTTGCCGGCATCGGCCTTATCATGTTTCTGATCTATCTCGGCGCGGTGGGCAAGAGCGCGCAGTTCCCGCTCCACGTCTGGCTCCCCGACGCGATGGAAGGACCCACGCCGGTCTCGGCCCTGATCCACGCGGCCACGATGGTGGCGGCGGGCGTCTACCTCGTGACCCGCACCTACCCGCTCTTCGAGCTGGCGCCGGACGTCCTTACGCTCATCGCGTGGATCGGCGCGTTCACCGCGCTGCTGGCGGCGAGCCTCGCGCTGGTCCAGGACGATATCAAGCGCGTGCTCGCCTACTCCACGGTCTCTCAGCTCGGCTACATGATGGCCGCGCTCGGAGCGGGAGGGCGCGAGGCCGGCTTCTTTCACCTGGAAACCCACGGCCTCTTCAAGGCGCTCCTCTTCCTCGGCGCGGGCTCGGTGATTCACGCGGTGGGCACCAACGACATCTTCCAGATGGGCGGCCTGTTCAAGAGGATGCCCCAGACCGGTTTCACGTTTCTTGTTGGGACTCTCGCGCTCGCCGGGATCTGGCCGTTCGCCGGCTTCTTCTCGAAAGAGCAAGTGCTCAGCGTGGTCTGGAGCGCCGGTCTCGTCCTTCCGTTTTTGATGCTCGCGCTCACCGTGTTCCTGACGGCCTTCTATATGTTCCGAGTGATCTTCGTCGCCTTCTTCGGGAGGTCGCGCGCCGAAGGGCATCCTCACGAGGGGTCGCCTTCGATGCTGGTCCCGCTCTGGCTTCTGGCGGCGCTCACTGTCGGGCTCGGGATTCTCTTGTCGCTGGCCTTGCGCGGAGCGGAGCACCACGTCCCAACCTGGCTCACGGCGCTGTCGCTTGGGTTGGCCGGGGTGGGAATTCTGTTCGCGTGGCTGGTCTATCAACTGGAGACCATCCGCGCTGAATCGCTCGCGCGAGCGCTTCGGCCGTTTTATGTCGCGGCCCGGCGAAACTACTGGCTCGACGATCTCTACAGCGGCCTCTACTACGGCCTCCTCGTCTCGTTCTCGCGGCTCATCGGCTGGATCGACCGCTACATCGTGGACGGCCTCGTCAATGTCGCCAGCGCCTGGACCATCCGCTCAGGCAGGACACTCCGCCTCATCCAGTCAGGCCGCGCCCAGGACTACCTCTATGGCGTCGCCCTCGGCCTCCTCATCCTCATCGCCTGGGGCTACCTCCGATGAGTGAAGCGTTAAGCGTGAAGCGTGAAGAGTGCCCCTCACCCTGCCCTCTCCCCTGAGGGGAGAGGATGAAGGTG
The DNA here is from genome assembly GCA_035288345.1 of Candidatus Methylomirabilota bacterium. GTDB lineage: Bacteria > Methylomirabilota > Methylomirabilia > Rokubacteriales > DATEAO01 > DATEAO01. The sequence continues at coordinate 3,209 of DATEAO010000456.1, forward strand.
AGGGGAGTGGAGCGAAACGTGAAGGGTGAAAAGTGAAAAATAGAATGCGCAGAAGTCAGCCTCCTACGCTTGACGCTTCACGCTTCACGCTTCACGGTCTTCCGGCGCTTCACACTTCACGCTTCACCCTTCACGTTCCATGAACGGCGTGCCGGTCCTGTCGCTCATCACGGCGTCGCCGTTCGTGGGCGCGCTCCTCATCATGTTCACGGCGCGCAACAGCCCGCGAGCGGTCCGGTGGATCGCCGCGATCACCACCGGGATCCCGCTCGTCCTCTCGTGCGTCGTCTACGCCGCCTACGATCTCGAGCACGGCGGCTTCCAGTTCTACGAGAAGCTTCCTGTAGCACCGGCGCTGGGCATCAACTACGAGGTTGCCGTGGACGGCATGAGCCTCATCCTCGTGCTCCTCACCGCGATCATCATCTTCTGCGGCGTCTTTGCCTCGTGGACCGTGACGGTGAGGAACCAGGAGTTCTACGCGCTCCTGCTCACGCTGGTCACCGGCGTCTTCGGCGTGTTCGTCTCACTTGACCTCTTCATCTTCTTCCTCTTCTACGAGCTGGCGGTGCTTCCCATGTACCTTCTGATCGGGATCTGGGGATCGTCCGGCGAGATCAGACCCCGAGGAATCTTCGCCTGGGCGATTCGGGAGACGGGAGTGGGGACCAAGGAGTACGCGGCGATGAAGCTGACCCTCTATCTCCTGCTGGGCTCGGCCTTCATCCTCGTGGGGATCCTCGCGCTCTACTTCGCGGCTGGCCAGAACTCCTTCTCCCTCCTCGATCTGGACGGAGGCGACTTCAGCCAGGGGCTGCAGCGGTGGGTCTTCCTGGCGTTCTATGTCGGCTTCGGCACGCTCGCGGGTGTCTGGCCCCTTCATACCTGGTCGCCGGATGGCCACGCCTCGGCCCCGACCGCAGTCTCCATGCTCGACGCCGGCGTCCTGATGAAGCTCGGCGCGTACGGATTCGTGAGGTTCGGCATGGGGCTGCTCCCTGACGCCACGCACGAGCTGGCCTGGCTTGTCGGGACGATCGCGTGCATCAACATTGTCTACGGCGCGCTCTCGGCCATGGCCCAGCACGATCTCAAATACGTCGTCGCGTACTCTTCCGTCTCGCACATGGGGATCGTGCTCCTCGGCGCCGCGACGCTGACCGAGACCGGGATCAACGGATCGGTCTTTCAGATGTTCGCCCACGGGATCATGACCGGCCTCTTCTTCGCGCTCGTCGGCCTGGTCTACGAGAAGGCCCATACGCGGGAGATCGGGAAGATGGGAGGCTTCGGGCGCGCGATGCCGGGGATCGCCGTCGCGTTCACGCTCGGCGGCCTTTCGTCTCTCGGTTTGCCATCCACCTCCGGGTTCATCGCTGAGTTCCTCACGTTCCTCGGTGCGTGGCGCTCTGATCATTCCTGGTGGCTCTTCCCCGCAGTGGCCGGCACATTCCTCACCGCGGTCTATGTGCTGAGAGTGGTGAAGCAGATCTTCTGGGGACCAGCCGCTCACGGCCATGACGCCGACCTCGTTGACGCCAAGGGTCCGGAGTGGGTGGCCCTGATCGTCCTGGGCTTCGTCCTCGTGCTCTTTGGAATGCTTCCCAGCCTTGCGATCGCGCCGATCGACAGCGCCACTGTCACGCTGCTCGGAAAGCTCGGGATCTCGCCATGACCACGCTCGCGCTCGAGCTTGCGCTGGCGATCCTGATTCTGGTGGTCTTTCTGGCCGGGCTCTTTTCTCGAGCTGACGATAGGCGCTTTGTGGGGGTGGTGGCGATCGTTGGAATGGCCGGCCTCTTTGCCCTCTCTTTTCTTGTCGTGCCCGGTGAGAGTGTTCTAGGTGGATCATTCGTGCTGGACGGCCTGGCGATCTTCGCCAAGCAGCTCTTCATCCTGGCAACGCTGATCGGACTACTCGGCTCTCACGCGCTCCGGACAACAACCTTCAAGCGCAGGGCGGGTGAGTACTATCTCCTGATCCTGACCTCGCTGCTCGGGATGATGGCGCTCGCGTCGGCGCGGGAGCTGATCCTCCTCTTCGTCGCCTTCGAGCTGATGTCAATCCCGCTCTATGTGCTTGCCGGGTTCACGAAGCGTGAGGGCGAATCCGTTGAGGCCTCGCTGAAGTTCTTCCTCGTTGGGAGCGTCTCGTCGGCGATCATGGCCTACGGCCTTTCGTTCCTTTACGGCCTCGCCGGCTCGACTCACCTCGCCGAGATCTCGAAGCTCCTCAGGGAGCCGTCTCCGCTGTTCATCTTCGCGATGCTGGCTGTTTTTGTCGGCTTCGGGTTCAAAATCGCCGCGTTTCCGTTCCACATGTGGGTGCCCGACACCTACGAGGCCGGGCCAACGCCCTTTGTGGCGTGGCTCTCTGTCGCACCCAAGGCCGCGGGGTTCGTCGCGCTCTTCAGGGTCTATCTCGAAGGGGTGGGGGAGGGAGCCGCGTTCTGGATTCCCATGGCTTCGGGTCTGGCCGCCATCACCATCATTGCGGGGAACCTCATGGCGCTTCCTCAGACGAACGTGAAGCGTCTGCTGGCCTACTCAGGGATCGCCCACATCGGCTACATGCTCGTCGGCTTTGCCGCGGTATCGACTTACGGGATTGCGTGGGTGCTCTTCTATCTCGTGGCCTACGTCTTCGCCAACATGGGCGCCTTTCTCGTCGTGGAGGCCGTCGCTCAGCATGAAGGCTCGGTGAGCTTGAGCGCGTTCAGAGGGCTCGCCCAGCGCTCACCGCTCCTGGCGCTGGCCATGCTGCTCTTCCTGCTCTCCCTCGGCGGGATTCCATTCGTGATCGGCTTCTGGGCGAAGCTCTACGTCTTCTGGGCCGCAGCCCAGGTTGGGCTCTACTGGCTCGTGCTGATCGGCGCTGTCCTCACGGTGGTCGCGCTCTTCTACTACCTCGCGATCGCCAGACAGATGTACATCAGCCAACCCGAGCACATCACGCGCATCGAGGTGCCGTTCTCGCTCGCGCTGGCCATCATGATTTCGGCCGTCGCGGTCGTGGCGCTGGGGTTGTGGCCGAGGCCGCTGGTGGAGGCCACCCTGAGAGTCGCCGCCACCTTCTTCTAGCGCCGTGCCGATAAGCTTCGCATCTCGTCGTTAGACTCGGAGGGGGGCACGCCCCCCTTCCGATACCTCCCCCAGGAGCTTGCGCGGGCAAAGCCCGCGCTCGAAGAGGGAACGCGGTTGTCGGACCCCTCAACGTATACCGCATACGCCTCGGGGTTCCTTCTCCCTCGGGCCTCGATCTGCTCGCTTCTCAGCACGGCGCGGGTGGACGTCAAAAAATAAAGTCTGACAGAAACGTGCAGACTTTTGGCGAACAAGCAACCTGGACGCCTGTCGAGCAATTTCCGCCGTCTAGGCTTTTGT
>DATEAO010000457.1:0-4992 GCA_035288345.1 Candidatus Methylomirabilota bacterium
CGCCTAGCGTGTGCTTGAATGAGCAAGTGCGAGAAGTAGAGAACGTCGGCGATCGCCGCATCTGCCTGACCACAGACAAGCAAGAACTCCACACCCACGCCGTGTTGATCACGGCGGGCATCGGCATGTTCACGCCGAGAAAGCTCCCGAATTTTTCGCTGGCTCGCTTCGAAGAGCATGGCCTCTCGTATTTTGTTCGAAGTGTGAATGACTTTCGGGACAAAGATCTCTTGCTCATCGAGGGGGGCGACTCGGCGCTGGACTGGGCCCTGAATCTCGAAGGGATCACGCGGAAAACGACGCTGATCCATCGAAGAGATGAGTTCCGGGCACATGAGGACTCTGTCAAGAAACTTTACGACTCAACGGTCGAGGTGAAGGCATTCTACGAACTCAAGGACCTCCATGGGGATGGGTGGGTCAATGAGGCCGCCATTGTTTCAAACAAAACGAAAGTCGAGGAGCGGCTCTCAGTCAATGCTGTTTTGGCCTGTCTCGGCTTTCATTCTAATCTGGGACCGATTGCCGAGTGGGGACTTCAGCTCGAAGATGATTCCATCTGTGTCACGACGAAGATGGAAACCACTATCCCGGGGATTTACGCGGCCGGAGACATCGTGAGGTGTCCCGGAAAGCTGAAGCTCATTGCCACCGGATTTGGAGAGGCGGCGACTGCCATAAATAACGCCGCCGCGTATGTCAACCCGTCGCTCAAGCTTTTCCCCGGCCACTCCTCGACTCTCATGGACAAGGCGAGCGAGAAATCCGAGTAGCCGCGTCCCGTTCTTTTTACTCGCTGGTTCGAAAGATGCTCCTGACTAACCCGCTGACCAGGTTCGCACGCGCCCGAGCCTCCCTAGTCTGCTGAAGGTTCTTCAACAACTCTTCTTCTACGGCGTCGGCCTCTTTCCCGAACTCATAAAATCGCTCCTCTGCCTCCTGGAACATCTGCTCCTTGACTGACTGAATTTGTTTTGAGATCTCATCTGGAGGCTGCGCTTCAGTAAACATGGCCTGAACCTCGTGGTGAAATCGATCAATGAAAGAAAGCGGGCCCTTGGCTAACTGCTCAAGCCGTTCCATTCCCCATCCCCCTATCGTTACTGCAGATTGATCAGCGCGCAGAACCTTTCTGTTCGATCGAGCAGTGCGGAGTTCGAGCTTTTCGAATTTTCTCTCAGCGGGGAGGGAGCAACCGGCCTCAGCGGCACGTGGTTCCGATTTCCGAACCATGACCCTCTCCTTTCCGCCCACGCAAGGGACCCCTCTCCCGAGGGCCCTTGTGGGAGTCCTCGCTCCTTGACAGTGTGTTCCACTACGATCTCCCAACGCATATCAACACTCGTTATAACCACACGAAAGGCACTTCTTGCAGCCCTCTTCATAAATGAACGTGGGTTGTCCACACTCGCGACACAAATCACCGATGTGCTTCGTATCGGCGGCCGCTGGCACTCCTTCCTCCGCCCGCACCTGGCCAAGGTGCTCGGCAAGCACTCGAGCGAGCCCATCCGGAAGAGAGAGAATCCGCTGGGGCCCGAAGCCAAGCGGGCGACCGCCACCGATCCCCGAAAGCTGACCAATCACCTCTTCAAGCCTGCGCTTCGGAGAAAGCGGTGATGGAAGCCGGAGCGCGAGAGAGATCAGGCGGCCGAGCGCCTCGGCCACTGCCATTGTGTCCGACCCTCCCTTCCCAACGCTCACAAAGACCTCGAACGGTTCGCTCTGACCGTTCTCATTGACGGTCACAAACGCGGTCCCGAGTGGCGTTTCGACTCGATAGGTTCGACCACTCAGGCTTCGCGGTCTCGGCTTGATCACCGCTGTGAGGCCCTTTACGCTTAGCTTATCCTTCTTCGAAAGCCCGACGTTGAGGACCTGGTCACCCTTGCACCCATCCCGGAACACGGTGATGCCGAGGCATCCAAGCTCCCAGGCGAGCAGATACGCCCTGGCCACATCCTCGATGCTCGAGGAGTTCGGCAAGTTGATGGTCTTCGAGACCCCGTTGTCCGTGTATTTCTGGAAGGCCGCTTGATGACGGACATGCCATTCGAACGGGATTTCATGCGCGGTCTGAAAAACCCGGGCTACGTCCTCGGAGATCCCTCGGATCTCGTGGAGGCTTCCTTGCTTCACGACTTCGGCCATCAACGCTTCGGAGTAGAAGCCCCGTTCCTTGGCCACTCGCACAAACGTCTCGTTAACGAACGGCAACACCCGTTCTCCATCGCCCTGCTTGACTCGATGCTCGAACGCAAGGGCAAAGATCGGCTCAATTCCCGACGAGCACCCCGCGATCATACTGATCGTGCCGGTCGGGGCAATCGTGGTCACTGTGGAGTTCCGAAGTGGACGGTCGCTCTTGTAGATGCTCCGTGACCAGTTGGGAAACGGCCCCCGCTCCTCGGCGAGTTTCGCTGATTGATCGTGGCCGTGCTTTTCGATGAAGGCCATGACCTGCTCAGCAAGATCAAGAGCGTCCTGGCTGGCATAGGGGATCCCCATGGCGAAGAGAAGGTCCGCCCACCCCATGACCCCGAGACCAATACGACGGTTCGATTTCACGGTCTGATCAATGACAGGAAGCGGATAGGGATTAACCTCGATCACATCATCAAGGAAGCGGACCGCCAATCGCACGACCTGCTCGAGCTCTTCCCAATTGATCGTCCATTCGCCACTGGGCGCCTGCACAGCGAACGTCGAAACGTTGATCGAGCCGAGGTTGCAGGCCTCATTCGGCAGCAGTGGCTGTTCTCCGCACGGATTCGTCGCCTCAACCATCCCTATCTCCGGTGTTGGATTCGCGCGACTCTTATTGACCCGCTCAATGAAAACCATTCCAGGATCTCCGGTGCGCCACGCCGCCTTGACAATCCGGCCAAAGACCTCTTTCGCCGAGAGCCGTCCCACGACCTCGCCCCCGTGCGGGTTCACCACCTCGTACTCTTCCCCCTTGGTCAGGGCGTCCATGAACCGGTCGGTCGCCGCCACAGAGATGTTGAAGTTGGTGATCCCTCCATCAAGCTTGCACTCGATGAATTCCAGGATGTCGGGGTGGTCAATCTTCAAGATCCCCATGTTGGCGCCGCGCCGAGTCCCCCCCTGCTTGACCGCCTCGGTCGCGCTGTTGAACACCCTGAGGAACGAGACAGGTCCTGAAGCCTTCCCCCCTGTAGACACAACGAGAGCGTCTTTCTGCCGCAGGCGAGAAAATGCGAACCCGGTCCCTCCCCCTGATTTATGGATGATCGCCGCGGCCTTGACCGCGTCGAAGATCTCCTCCATTGAGTCCCCGACGGGAAGCACGTAGCAGGCAGAGTACTGGAGCTGATTTCCCTTCCCCGCGTTCATCAGGGTTGGAGAGTTCGGAAGAAATGTTCCCTCGACCATCATGTCATAGAAGGCTGTTGCGACCTCGTGGACGACCGGAGCGCTCTTCCCCCAACGCTCTTCCGCTTTCGCAATGGCCTGGGCCACTCGCCAGCAAAGCTCTTCCGGGGTCTCCAACACCTCGTTCCCCCGCCGGGTCAGATAGCGCTCCCCCAGCACTCGGAGGGCAGGCTCTGTCCACTTCCCAACCTTCGCGGGGCGCGTGTCAGATAACATATGAAGTCTCCTTCTCTCGGTCTAAGAGTTCCTGGGACACTGTTGCGCGGGATCGCTACGGTTCAGTTCTGTGATTGTCAGGCGACACGTCGCGCTGGAAACACCCCGCCCCGGAGGCCTCTCGACTGGACTGAGGAACGCACCACCCCATGCGACCATTTCGCCCTGCTGACCCCTCTGTTCGTTTCGTGGCCGGTCCACTTCATTTTGTGGCGAGAGGCATCCTACCACACTAGATTTAGGGAGTGTCAAGAAAAAAGTGACAACAAACCGTAAAGCCAGCGCGCGTCTTCTTCGTCCCGTCGAAGAACGCCTTGACAGCGAGCGCAAAGCTGGAAAGAATGAGGCCGATCCCACGGGAACTCATGATGCCAGCATCCCGCTTGGCTGAGCGTAGGCACAATACGCATACACCGCGGTTTTCCCCGGAGCTCGCTGGTTCCACAACACATAACGCGCGGGCGACCATAGACCGTCAGTGAATGTTTTCCCCTCAAGCGCCGCGTCCCGATTCGTTCTTAAGGCCCAATCTCGCCAACTTTTCTCGCTTTGTTTCTGATCCCGAGCCGGTACACTATTCTTCGAACCCGACTCCGCGCAGAAGGAACCGAAGGAGACGTGAGCTGAAACACCGGGCTGGTTTGGCCATCTTGTTCCTCGTGTTGAGCGTCTCTGCTGAGCCAAGCGGTGCGCAGACACCGGGCCAGGCGCTTACGCTGGAGCAAGCGATCGCCATGGCCCTCGAGCGCCAGCCGCAGATCATGGCGCGGATTGGAGACTTGGCGGCGGCTCAGGCGCGTGTGGATCAGGCGCTGTCTCCCCTGCTCCCGCAGTCCACGATCTCCTGGAGCGCAAGCCGCAGTCAATCCACCAGCAGCCTGACACAGAGTAGGAGTGTCGGCACCGGCACCACATTACAAATCACTGCCTCTCAGCTCCTCTTCGACTTCGGGAAGAACTTTGCCGCCACCGACGCAGCAAAGGCGAATGCGGAGGTCTCACGGGGGGATCTGGAGCTCGAGAAGGACCTGCTCATTCAAACTGTGAAGGAGTCTTACTTCACTCTGCTCCTGTCCAAGCGATTGGTGGCGGTGAACGACCGGGCACTCGAGCGGGCGGATCTGAACCTTCGAAGCGCGAAGGGGTTCTTCGAGGTCGGGACCCGGCCGAAATCCGACGTGACTCGCGCAGAGGTGGACGTGGCGAATGCGCGGGTCGACCTGATCCGAGCCAGGAACGCGGTGAGACTCGCCCGCGTGGCATTAAACACCGCGCTGGCGATTGAAGTGAATGCTCCCACCGAGGTCAGGGAGATCCTGGCTTATGCGCCGTTCCCGGTAGACCCTGCCCAGCTCGCTCAGGAGGCGCTCAGGCGCAGGC
>DATEAO010000458.1:0-10216 GCA_035288345.1 Candidatus Methylomirabilota bacterium
CTGAGATCTGCGATCTCTTCGAGGAAGAGGGTTCCCTTCCGGGCGACTTCAAAGAGACCGTGCTTCACGCCCACGACATCGCGTTCGTGGCCGAACAGCTCGGATTCCAGCAGCTCTTCGGAGAGCACGGCGCAGTTCACAGCGACAAATGGCTGCCCCCGGCGGCGTGAGCACTCGTGCAGCGCCCGCGCCAAGAGGTCTTTCCCTGTTCCGGTCTCTCCGAGCAACAAGACGTTGCAGTCGCTCCCGGCGATCTTCTCCACCGTTCGATACAGCGCTCGCATCGATTCGCTTCCACCCACCATCTGACCGAAGCCGCCGCTCATCGCGGGGCCCGTCGGTTCGCCGGCGGAGAGGATTTGCGAGACGACGGCCATCAGCTCGTCAGGGAGAAACGGCTTGGTGATGAACTGCTCGGCCCCGGCTTTGACCGCCTCCACGGCTCGCCCGATCGTGCCGTACCCGGAGATGACCAGCGAGCGAATCCCGATCCGGCGGCGCTGCGCTTCGCGGATCAGCTCGATCCCGTCCAAATCGGGGAGCTGGAGATCGGTGAGGAGGAGATCGAAGGGCTGGGTCGACAGCAGCTTGAGCGCAGTATCCGCGTCAGGGGCCGCCTCGACGGCAAACCCGTACTCCTCGAGGATTCGGGCTGCGCAGACTCTGACAACCTCGTCGTCGTCGACGACCAGGATTCGCCTGCGGGTATTGGGGATTGATTGCTTCGGACGCACTGCGTCTCCTTTATATATGGATAGAGAATCGGCCTCAGACGGCAGCGCCTGAGGGATTTTTCATTCCAGGAACATTGGGAAACAATTTACCCACTCTTCTTCGCGGCCAATGCGGTTTCTACAGCTTTGTGCAGCTCGTCCGGCGTGAACGGCTTGATCACAAGGCCGTCAAGCTTCCTCTGCTGCGCCTCCGCCATCACCGTCTGGGTGGCGTGCCCCGTCATCAGAACGATTTTAAGGGTGGGCCGGAGTAACCGGGCCCGTCGAATGACTTCAAATCCGTCGAGAGAAGGCATCTTGTAGTCGACAACCAGCAGCTCAACAGACTCATCAACCAACCGGCCGAGCGCGTCTTCACCTTTGGTCACGCCCGCAACGGAGTGGCCGGCGGCCTGAAGCACCTTGAGGCAGAGCTGCACAATCGGCGCCTCATCGTCAGCGATAAGGATGCTCATGGCTTACTCGTCTATCCCAAGGGGAAGCCGCACACGGAACGTGCTCCCCTGGTTCACCGCGCTGTCGACCAAGAGCATTCCGCGATGCGCCTGGACGATCCCGAGACTCACCGAAAGCCCGAGGCCGGTGCCCCGCCCTTCCGGTTTCGTGGTGAAAAATGGCTCGAAGATTGTCGCGCGCTGCTCCGGCGTCATCCCGTGGCCGGTGTCTCGAACGGCGATCTCTACGAACGCTCCATCCGCATCATCAACCACGCGAGTCGTCAGTGTGAGTGTCCCCCCGTTGGGCATGGCGTCGATGGCGTTTGCGATCAGGTTGAGGAAGACCTGCTTCATCTGGGCGGCGTCCACGACCACTGCGGGCAGTCCCGGATCGAACACTTCAACGACCTCAACGTCGGCGCACACGATCTGCTGGCGAAGCAAGACCAGCACACTGTCGAGGACGTCATGCACGTTCGTGGCCTGAGCATCGGGCTCCCGTTGGCGGGAGAAGTCCAGCAGGTCCCGAACGATCCGGCGGGTCCTGAGCGCCTCGCTCTCGATGATCTGCAGAGTTTCTCGGCGGGAATCATCGACCGGGAACGACTTCAGCAGGAGGCCGGTGTATCCGAGCACACTGGTCAACGGGTTGTTGACCTCATGGGCGATGTTGGCCGCCAGCTCGCCGAGCGCGGCCAGCTTGGCGGACTGGATCAATTGGGACTGGGCCCGCTTCACCTCTTCGATTTGGCGCTGGAGATTCTGGGTCAAGAACGCCGTGTCAATGGCGGCTGCGGCCTGGGTCGTGTACGCGGAGAGCAGACCCACCTCGGTGGCCGACCAGCGCCGCGGCTCGCACACGTGAAGCGAGAGAACTCCCAGGCGCTTCCCTAACACCTCGAGGGGGAGGATGAGGTGGGAGACAAAACCGAGATCGAGAAAGAGATCGCGCTCAGGACAGGCCTTCGACGACTTGGCGTGCTCGACCGTAAACGGCTCACCCGTTGCCAACACCCATCCCGCCCACCCATCCTCGTGGGTCGGCAGCGGGGAAGGCAGGAGCGACAGCGCAATGCCGTCAGCGGCTACTGGGGTCAAGCGGTCGTTCTCGTAGAGCAAGAGAATCGCGGCGTCGGCCCGCGCCAGTTCACGCCCTCTGGCGACAAGGCGCGGGTAGAGCTCATCCAGCCCCTGAAGCAGGGTCATGGTTGCGCCGTCCTCGATCAGCGTTGTCAGCGCCGCGGCCCTGAGCTGAGCCTGCTTTCCCTCCACACAGTACTTGACCGCTCGAACGAGCTCACGCGAGACCCCTCGCAAGAATTCTTCTTCAGCCGTTGTGAGGGGTTTATCACGTCCGACCCAGAGTGCGCCGAGCAGGTCATTCCCCTCGGCCAGGGGACGCCAGGGACCTCCCTGGTGGCCTTCTGCCTCGCCGAACAGCGGCCGGCTCGCGAGAATGCGGTTGGCGACCCGCTCCACAGAGTTTGACACCTCTCCGACCTTCAGAATCGCCGGCGCCCGTTCACCGTCCGCGACCGCCAAGGCGACACCCGACGCTTCGAGCGCGACCGCGATGGATTTCAGAAAGCGTTCAAGCAGCCGTCCAGGGTCCGTCGTGCACCCGACCAGGTCCGTCAGAGTGGCAAGTGAGGCCTGAAGACGGTCCTGCGGGGTCTCCGTCGGACGCTCAGGAACAGCGGGGGATGCGTCCTGAGGCGACACTTCCTCCACCAAATGGAAAAACTCCTTGGATCGATGGACCTCCTGCTTAACGTCTTCAGCCATCGCCAGGCAGAGATCCTCGGTCACACCCAGGAGCTCCCAGATCCGTGGGTTTGGAGGGGTGAGGAATTCATCACCGCCGCTGCCGAAGCGTTTCTGCTCCGCGCAGTAGTCCGCGACGTGCACCACAGCGACGATCTTTCGAATCTCGATTTCTTCCGTCTTGGCCAGCCCGAAAGGATCGTGATGGTGCGAGATCGCGCGGCAAATCAACGGAGGAAGATTCCAACGAGTCGCCCAGAGCTCTCCCGCCGCGGTGTGGTCGAGACCGAGAACACGTTCCTCGGCCTGTCTCAGCGGGATTTCCTTCTGCCCGGCAAGCTGGATCGCCTCGGCGAATTTTCGCCTGAAATACTCGTTGTAAAGCACCTTCCCCATGTCGTGGAGGAGCGCAGCCACAAAGGCCTCCTCAGGAACCAGCTGCGAGATCCGTCCCGCGATGAAGCGCGCCCAGATCGCCGATGCGAGCGAATGTTCCCACAGCTTCTCCCGCTCGAGCGGCTGATCTTCCCCTTTGCCCTGAAGGAGACTGAAGATAGAGAGCCCGAGCGCCAGGGACCGGATGGTCTCGAATCCGAGTAACGCCACCGCGTGGGAGACCGTGGAGATTTTGTACGGGAAGCTGTAATAGGCGGAGTTGATGAGCTTGAGGATCTTGGCGGTGAACCCCTGATCCTTGGCGATCACACCGGCCAGGTCGCTCGCCGCAGACTTTCCGTTTTGCACGACCTCGAGGATCCGAGCCGCCACAGTGGGAAGCGAGGGCATCTTGTCGATGCGCTCGATCACCTGCTGAATTCGACGGCTATTGTTCAGGCTGTTCGTAACAGTGCTCATTGTTTACAAACCGTGCCGGCTCTGGGACCCCAAGCGCGCACAGATGCTCCAAACGAAAACCAGGGACCCTTTGAGAAAATCGGTCAACGAGCGGAGGTTCTTAAGGAGACTCACTCCTGGGAGCCCGATGACGGGAGGAAGCGACAGGATCGTGACAGAGACTACCGACTGCTGGATTTACATCAGATCTCGGATGTCAGTTAGTCGCATCCTCAGTCCGAGTTCCGACATCCCAGGACACTGGCCAGCTTGTTCGCTAAAAGTCTGCACGTGTCTGTGAGACTTTATTTTCTGTGTCCACTCGTGCGGTGCCGAGAAGCGAGCAGATCGAGGCCCGAGGGAGGAGGAACCCCGAGGCGTATGCGGTATACGTTGAGGGGTTCCGACGACCGAGAACGAAGAGATGCGACGCTTATCGGCGCGGTGCTATCTACGAGGCGTTCGCTCGTCCCTTCTCAGCTTATACTCGATCGAGTCGACCAGCGCTTGCCACGAGGCCTCGATGATGTTGTCAGCGACCCCGACCGTGCCCCACGTCTCGTCGCCATCGCCTGACGTGATGAGCACACGCGTCTTGGCCTTGGTGCCTTTCGATTCGTCCAGGATCCTCACCTTGTAATCGATCAGCGACATCTCTTTCAGGTTCGGGTAGAACTCCTCGAGCGCTTTCCTCAACGCGTTGTCCAAGGCGTTGACGGGTCCGTTGCCGATCGCGGCGGTGTGTTCCGGGATCCCCTTCACTTTCAGCCGCACGGTGGCTTCGGCGATCGGCTCCGCATCGCCCTTGCGAGTCTCCACGACCACTCGGAACCCCTCCAGGTCGAAGTACGGTTTGTGATTTCCGAGCGCCCGCTCCATCAGCAGCTCGAACGAGGCCTCCGCTCCCTCAAACTGGAATCCCTGGTCTTCCATCTGCTTCAGCGTTTCGAGAATCTGGCGAGTCTCCGGCGTGCTCTTCTCCAGATCAATTCCGTACTCTTTCGCCTTCCACACGATGTTGGATTGCCCGGCCAGCTCGGAGACGAGGACACGCCGATGATTGCCCACCAGTTCGGGATTGATGTGCTCGTAGGTCTCCGGATGCTTGAGCACGGCGGAGACGTGGATCCCCCCTTTGTGGGCGAACGCGGAATCCCCGACAAACGGCTGATGCTGCCACGGCTTCCGGTTCGCGAGCTCCGAGACGAAGCGCGACACATCCCTCAGTTCACGGAGGCTCCCCTCCGGGAGGCAGCGGAGCTTCATCTTGAGCATCAGGTTCGGAATGATCGAGACGAGGTCCGCGTTCCCGCACCGCTCGCCATAGCCGTTGATCGTGCCTTGGACGTGGTCCACACCCTCCGACACCGCAGCCAGCGAGTTCGCCACGCCGCATTCCGCGTCATTGTGGACGTGGATGCCGAGCGGCGTCTTCACGTGCCGCTTGACCTCTCGGATGATCTCACTCACCTCATATGGAAGCGTCCCCCCGTTGGTGTCACAGAGGACCAGAATGTGGGCGCCCCCTTCCTCGGCCGCGCGAAGACTCCTCAGCGCGTATTCCCGGCTCCTCTTGAAGCCGTCAAAGAAGTGCTCGGCATCGTAGATCACCTCTTCGAAATGGCGACGGAGGAACACGATGGAGTCGGCGATCATCGCCAGGTTTTCCTCCAGCGTGGTCCCAAGCGCCTCCGTCACCTGAAAATCCCACGATTTTCCGAAGATGGTTGCGACGGGAGTCGCGGCCTCGACCAATGACTGGAGGTTCGGATCTGATTCCGGAGCGACCCCGGACCGCCGGGTCGAGCCGAACGCGGCCACCTTCGCCTGCTTCAGGGAAACATCCTGAATCCGCCGGAAAAATCGGATGTCTTTCGGATTGCTCCCAGGCCAGCCGCCCTCGATGTAATGGACTCCAATGGCGTCCAACCGTTGGGCGATGCGGACCTTGTCCTCCATCGAAAAGGCCACGCCTTCGCCCTGGGTCCCATCCCGAAGCGTTGTGTCGTAGACTTTCACGAGCCTCGCCATAAACTTCTCCTTACTCGAGAGCGCAATAGCGCCAGCAACGGTAGCGCCTATCCTATCGAATTGCCGACCAAGCTGTCAAGTTGCCCGCCCGGAAATGATCGTCGTCAGTGGTGCGTTATCGAGTGGGAGGCTCTTCGTCGATCCCACGCTCGCTCAAAAGGCGTTTGACGACACTTTTCATGATTGAGGTCACCTTCGAGCCACGCGCGCCGGCTCGTCTCCAGAAGAGCCTGGCCCGGTCGGCCAGTCCGAGATAGGAGAAGTAATAGATGCCGTCCACCTCTTCGATCGCGACCCGACCGCCGATCTTCAACTGCCGGGTCTCCGCCCCGTGGCAGATGAGGTTCACCCCGCCGGGTAGCGTGACCAGCGCGATGTGGAGCGGTGACGCAAACCCTTGGGGCGGGGAGTGGAGCGTTGTAAAGGTCCAGATCTCTCCGTAGCCGGCAAGAATTTGTGAAACCATCTCCGTCCCGCAGTCCGGGCAGTAACGAGTTGGCGGCGCCACTTCTCTTCCACATCTCGGACAATGCGAACCGCGAATTCGTTCCACACTCACACCCTCTCCACCAGCGTCACCCAGTTGTTAGTGGCCAAGCCCCCGATGGACTGGGCAAGGCCCACGCGAGCATCCACCTGGCGCCCTTCGGCCATTCCGCGAAGCTGCCAGGTCAGCTCAACGACCTGGGCGATCCCGGTCGCGGACAACGGATGACCGCGCGCCTTCAACCCACCGGACAGATTGACCGGGAGCCGCCCACCGAGCGTCAACTCTCCGCTTTGGAGCGCGCGCCCTGCCATGCCAGGCGTCACCAACCCGAGATCCTCCAGGCTGATCAGCTCGAAGGGCGCGAAGGCGTCATGCAGCTCCGCCAGCTCGACGCGCTGAGGGCCGAACCCGGCCATGCGAAAGGCTGCTTGAGCCGCCACTTGGGTGGCGCGGAAGCTTGACAGCGTCTCGCGGTAGCGAATCGCGAGGTAGTCGGCGCCGTGTCCGATTCCCGCGATCCGGACGGGGGTCCGCTCACTGGTCAGCACCAACGCCGCGCTCCCGTCTGAGATCGGACAGCAATGAAAGATGCGAAGCGGGTCAGCGATGATTCGGCTGGCCATCACCTGCTCGAGCGAGACCGATTCCTGGAAGTGCGCATAGGGGATTCGAGCGCCGTGAGCGTGATTTTTCACCGCAACGAGCGAGATTTCACCCAGCGTGACGCCGCGCTCGGCCATGAACGAGCGAGTCACCAGGGCCGCTAGGGCCGGCATCGTCGCGCCGTACGCGCGCTCCACCGGATCGATCGATCGGCTGATCAGCTCGGAGACTCTGGGTGTCGGCAGGTGCGTCATTTTCTCCCCGCCCACAACGAGCACCGAGCGATAGATGCCTGAAGCCAGCGCGGTAAATCCCGAATAGATCGCGGCAGCGCCGGACGACGTGGCCGTCTCAACTCGAAGCGCCGGCACGCGAGCACAGCCGATGTACGTCGCGATCTGGGAGGCAAAGTTTCCTTCCCCGACAAACTCCTCGGGGTTCATGGTCGCGACCACGATCGCCTCCGGACGCTCGATCTCGGCGTCAGCCAAGGCCTTGCGGGCCGCTTCAGCCATGAGATCCTGGAGAGATTCGTCGCGCTTCCCGAAGCGGGTGATCCCCGCTCCGGCGATGAACACATCAGACAACCCTAGAACTCCTGAGGACGGGGAAAACTTTCTTTACGGGGGGAGGGCCAACAACACCTGATGCGGCGGTTCAGGAGGCGGCGATTCGACCACGACTGGCGTAAGTAATTCGGTCACCATGGGTTCAGGCGATTCGGCTGCAATCGCGTGAGGCAACTCGGTCACACTGGATTCGGTCACAATGGATTCGGCCACTGCGGGCAGAAGGGCTTCAGTTGACTTCTTGATCCTCCTTCGACGGGCTCGACGCCGAGCCAGCGGCATGGAAACCCCGAAATCGCGGATAAGCTTCATGAGATAGGTCCGATGGATCCCGAGGTGCTTGGCAGCCTCCGTCCGGTTCCCGCCGGTCTGGCGCAAACTGTCTTCGATGAGCCAGCGTTTGAAATCTTCCACTTTTTCGTGGAAGCCTTTATCATCAGGAACGGGGGCGACAGCGAAGCGCGGGACGCCTTCACCGAGGCTTTCTATCTCGACCAGCTGTTCAGAGGCGGCTCCCGGAACCATCTGAGCGTCTCCCTGAGCAAACAAACCTCATAGAACGGGGTTAAGCCTAACAGAACCGTTGAAGTTGTGCACGTGAAATTTCTCGGCACAAGCAGAGGGAGCGCCGTTGGCGCTCCCTCTCGTGGAAGTAAAAACCGCGCAACCTAGCTCTTCGTCGCAGGCTGGACTCCGGGATTTTGCTTGAAGAAGTCCTTGTTCAACTGGATAAAGTTCTTCCACTGATCCGGTACTTCGTCTTCAACAAAGATGGCCTTCACGGGACAGACCGGCTCGCACGCCCCGCAATCGATGCACTCATCGGGGTGGATGTACAGCATCGTCTCACCCTCGTAGATGCAGTCCACGGGGCAGACTTCCACGCAAGCCTTATCCTTGACATTTATGCACGGCTCCGCGATCACATAAGCCATTTCGCTAACTCCCCCTTCACTGGGTGTCTCGGGTCATTGAAAGAGCCCGCGACGCTCCCCTGCCGCAGGCCGTTCGGCCCATCGTCATTCAACAGCTCCCCTTCGGGAACCGTCCTATTGTTAACGAAAATGGAGAAATGTGTCAAGCCATTCAGGGATTTGTTGGGGGGGCGTCTCGCCGGAAGCAGACTCTTTTCTCCGTCGCTCGGAGTGCTTTTCGACCGTGCGAGAAAGCGGGTATAATAACGCCGCCTCACCATGGAATACGCATGACACTCGCGACCGCTCTGCAGGCATATGCCGATTACGAAAAGCGCGCGATGCAGTTTTATCGTCGGTTGTCCGATCGGTTCGTTGATCAGACCGATGCGAGTCGCCTCTGGCGCCAGATGTCCGATACCGAGGCCAGCCACTTCGCTCTGCTTACCCTTGCGGAGGATTGGGTCGCCTTGGCGGGCAAAGGGGAGTCAGATGCCGGCGGCATTGAACTGACGCTGAATGCCGCGGCCAACGCGGTGGCCAAGCTGGAAGGCGCGGCAGAGAGCCCCTTGCTCACGAGCGGCGATGCGGCGCTTCTCACGCTGAATTGGGAGGAGCAGGAGCTACAACGGATACTGGCGCTGATCCCGCACCTGCCAGAGAAGGCCAGTGATCAAGTGCGCGCCGGGATCGTCGGCGAAGCCAATCAGCACTATGCGAGCCTGGCTGAACTGCTCAGGCAGGTCGGACGAGAGGCTCTCATGGATAGGGTTGAAGCGCTGAAGGCTGAGAGCCTGACGGCGCTCGTTCACAAAAAGTAAGGAGGAAGCCCGTGGGTGAGTTCGTGAAAGTGGCCACGATCGATGAGATACCGTCAGGACAGGGGAAGGTCTTTGAGGTCAATGGGCTGTCGGTCGCCGTGTTCAATGTGAACGGAAGGTTTTTCGCGTCGAGTTCGGTCTGCCCTCACGAGGACGGACCGTTGGGTGACGGAACCATCGAGGGAGACGCGGTGGTGTGCCCCTGGCACGGATTCGACTTCGATCTCAAAACCGGAGCCTGCCTGGTTGATCCAGAGCTGAAAGTGCCGATCTATCCCACCAAGGTGGACGGCAAAGATATCCTCGTCCAGACAACGTAGCGTGAAGAGTGAAGGGTGAAGCGTGAAGCGTCCGAGGAATTCTTTTCTAGCCGCTTCACTTTTCACACTTCACACTTCACACTTCACACTTCACACTTCACGCTTCACGCTTTTGAACGACAATCGCCCAGTCTTTAAGGCTGACCTTCGTGACGCTCAGCACCGCGTGGCCTTCATTTTTCAAGCTTCGCGGCACGTTGTCGGCTGACTCCGGGTTGTCCACGATCACGCGCAGCAATTGCCCCGGCTCCATCTCTTCAAGAGCAAGCTTGGACTTCACAAAGGTGTAGGGACAGACCTCTCCCTTCAGGTCGAGCTCCTCATCAATTTTTCCCGGCGCGGTCATTCCCCTGCTCGCTCCAGAATGATCTGCCACTGCGAGTCGGCGCTTTTCCTGATCTCGATCACCTTGTGGCCTGCGTCCTGGGCCCAGCGCGGGATATCTTCAGACGATTTGGCGTAGTCGATCTTCACAAGCAGCCGTTCCCCCGGCTTCACCGACTTCATCGCTTTCTGCGTCATCAGGAGCGGATAGGGGCAGATCTCTCCTTGCGCATCGACTTCCTTCATCACCTGAATGTTCGGCCTCACAACGCTATTATATAGCCTAGCAGGGTGTTGAAAAATACCCTGCTGCTGCAGGCTGCTCAAAAAGGTCCAGATGCAAGGCGGCGAGGAAGCGAGGAGTGAGGCGTACTT
>DATEAO010000459.1:0-12808 GCA_035288345.1 Candidatus Methylomirabilota bacterium
GCGCGGCGCTGCGGGGGCCACCCCGACGCCACCCGTGGGCCACAGCCTCGTCACTGCGTGATTTATTTTCGGATTAGGGTGAACTAACAGATGATTACTCAGGAAAAGCTTGATCAACTGCCGGACCGGTCGGGTGTCTACCTCTTCAAGGACGCCAAGGGGCAGGTCATTTACATCGGGAAGGCGGCCTCGCTTCGAAGTCGGGTGCGCTCGTATTTTCAGGAGTCGAGGACCCGCGATCCGAAGACCGACGCGTTGGTCTCGCACATCAAGGACCTTGAATACATCGTCACGCACAACGAGCTTGAGGCGCTGATCCTAGAGTCCAACCTGGTCAAGAAGAACCGTCCGCGCTACAACATCATCCTGAGAGACGACAAGCACTACCCGTTTCTCAAGCTCACCACCAACGAGGAGTTTCCCCGCCTCGTCGTGGCCCGGCGGGTGGCCAAGGATGGCGCCAGCTACTTCGGGCCGTTCTACCCCGCCACCGCGATGCGCGAGACGCTCAGGCTGGTCAGGCAGCTCTTTCCGCTGCGGACGTGCCGGATCAAGATCGACGGCAAGCTGGAGCGGCCGTGCATCCAGTACTACATCCATCGCTGTCACGCGCCGTGCACGGGCTGGGAGACCAAAGACGGGTACTGGAAGACTGTCCGCGACGTGGAGCGCTTCCTCGAGGGAAAAGAAGACGACCTCGCGAAGGAGTTGACCCGCGAGATGGAGGACGCGGCCACCGCGCTGCAGTTCGAGCGCGCGGCTCTCCTGCGCGACCGGGTCCAGGCGCTCAACAAGGTGCGCGAGCGCCAGAAGATCATTTCTACCAGCCAGGAGGACCAGGACCTCATCGGCCTCGTCCGCCAGACTGGGCACGCCTGCGTCCAGCTCTTCTTCGTTCGAAAAGGGCGGTTGCTTGGCCGCGAGTCGTTCTTCTTCGACAAGATCAGCGGCTGGCGTGATGGAGAAATCCTCTCCGCGTTCGTGCGTCAGTTCTACGCGAAGAACGTGATCCCGCCGCCCGAGCTGCTGCTTTCGGTCGAGTTGCCTGAGCAGGAGCTGATTGCCGAGTGGCTCAGGAAGCGGCGAGGTGGAAGGGTGGAGTGCGCCGCGCCCCAGCGGGGGAAGAAGCGCGAGTTCGTCGCGATGGCTGAGGAGAACGCAACACTCGCGCTCGAAGCGCATCTGCTGTCGAGAGACGACCGCCAGCAGCTCGTCCTCGAAGAGCTTCAGCGCGCGTTGAACCTCCCGAGCCTCCCCAACCGGATCGAGGGGTACGACATCTCCAACATCCAGGGCACCGAGGCGTGCGGCTCAGAGGTGGTCTGGGAGAACGGCGAGATGAAGAAGGACGATTACAAGCGGTTCAAGATCAGAACTGTCCCAGGCGCTGACGACTACGCCATGATGGAAGAGGTCTTGACCCGGCGTTTTTCGAAAGCCCTCGAGGAAGGGAGTGTGCTCCCTGATCTGATCCTGCTGGATGGCGGACGTGGCCAGCTCAACGTCGGGGTCCGAGCGCTTGAAACGTTGGGCCTTGATTACATCCCAATCATCGCGCTGGCGAAGCAGGAGGAAGAGGTCTACCAGCCCGAAAGCCTCCATCCGATTCTGCTGGATCGAAGGTCGCCGGCCCTTCACCTTTTGCAGAAGGTCCGGGACGAGGCCCACCGTTTCGCCGTGACCTATCATAAGAAGCTCAGGAGTCGCCGGACGATTCAGTCCGTGCTCGATCAGATTCCCGGTGTCGGGCCTCTGCTCCGCACCGCGCTCCTGAAGCACCTCGGCTCTGCCAAGAAGGTTCGCGAGGCATCCGTGGCTGAGCTGGCCGCAGTCCCTCACGTGAACCCGAAGCTCGCCCAAAAGATCCACGACTTTTTCCACCCCCCTCCTGACGTGCCGACCCCCTGATAAGCCTGTCCTGCTGATCTTTGCGTGAGCGCAAGCGTGGCAGAGCCCGGGCCACAGGCACAAGGCTCTGAATGCGCGCGAGCACGGGCGGGCGATACCCCGGGCACCCGTGCTGCAATAAAAAGGAGATTCGACCGAGGGGGGCGTGCCCCCCTCCGGTAGTACTGGGTCAAGTTGCGAGCCAGACGAGGCCCGAGGGAGGAGCCAGCCCGAGGCGTACGTGGTGGTACGTTGAGGGCCGGCGACGACCGAGAACGACGTATGGCGAAGCAAATTGAAACAGTACCCCCCTTCGAGAAGATTGACAGGGTGTGCCGTCCAGTGCTAAGGTCACGCTGATCTTTACCCGCCCTGCCTGCGCTCTTTAAGGAGGCCAACTCATGCAGCGAAAGCTGAAGAAGCTTGTGTTCGTCGAGCCAAAATCGACTCACCTCCATATCTATAGCCGCGTGTGCATTCCGCGCCTCGGGTCAGTGCTCCTGGGAACGATCATGCGCAACAAGGGGTACGACGTCCGGGTGTACATCGAAGACATCGGCGCCATCGACATGAGCGAGGTGATGTCGGCCGATTTTGTCGGGATCTCGGCCATCACTTCCACCGCGCCACAGTCCTATCGGCTCGCGGACAAGGTGCGCGCCGCGGGAATCCCTGTCGCGATGGGGGGGACCCATGTGACCTTCCTTCCCGACGAAGCGCTTCAGCACGCCGACTATGTGGTGAAGGGGGAAGGGGAGTTCGCGTTTCAGGAGCTCGTCGACGCCATCGAGAGCGGCGAGGGGTTGGAGAAGATCCAGAACCTCTCCCTCATCAGGGACGGGAAGGCGATTCATAACCCTGAGCGGCCGAAGATCGCCAACCTCGACGTGAACCCGATTCCGGACTACACGATGATCAGAGGCTGGAAGCCGGGCGGGGTGGTGTCGATCGCGACGTCGCGAGGCTGCCCGTTCTCGTGCACGTTCTGCTCGGTCCCGGGGATGTACGGCCACGCCTTCCGCACGCACTCGATCGACCGGGTGATCGAGGAGCTGAAGGTCCACAAGGGCACCGACTACGTCTTTTTCGCCGATGACATCTTTACCGCGAACAAGAAGCGGGTGAAAGAGCTTCTGGGCCGGATGATCCAGACCGGACTCACGCCCATGTGGGGGGCCCAGGTCAGGACGGAGACGGTCGACGATCCGGAGCTCTTGAAGCTCATGAGGGATTCGAACTGCTTCAACGTCTACGTCGGCTTCGAGTCGATCAACCCTCGGACGCTCAAGCTCTTCCAGAAGAAGCAGGACCTGGCGAAGATCGAGCGCGCCATCGGCCGATTCCACGAAAACAACATTAGCATCCATGGGATGTTCGTCGTGGGGTCCGACGAGGACGATGTCGAGACCGTGTGGGAGACAGCCAAGTTTGCCAAGAAGTGGGATATCGACTCCGTCCAGTTCATGATCATGACCCCCATCCCCGGCTCCCCGGACTACGACACCCTCTATGATCACGGCAAAAAATACGTCATCAGCAAAAACTGGACGCTGTACGACGGCCACCACGTGGTGCACCAGCCGCGCCGCATCTCGCCCTACGAGCTTCAGATGGCCGCGATCAAGGCCATGCAGAGCTTCTACGGGTGGGGCGGCATCACCAAGCGGCTCCTGAAGCGTGACGTGTACTACGCCACCATCCGGTATTGGGGCAAGAAGATGATCAGGGAGTGGTGGAAGGACGAGGAAAACAAGAACCACGTCGCCTGGCTCAAGGAGCAGCTCTACGGAGATGCTGAGAAGCTCGCCCCGAACCGGCACAAGCAATGGCGCACCGTCGGAATTCCCGAGATCCTGCTTCAGGAGCAGCCCGGGAAGCTGCTCACCCGGTTCCTTGGAGAGCTCGGGGTGACGATTGTGCCGGTGACGCCAGACACTGCTGCTGAGGCCACGGCCTCCGAACACCCGTCACGATTGAGGCAAACCGTTGATTGCCTGATCGCCCCGATCGTGAAGCGCGCTGCGAAAGAAAAGGAAGAGGCCTACCAGCGACTGGCCCAGGTGACCCAGCGGATTCACGAGCAATGGGAGAAGCTGCCGAAGGTCGCTTTCCCGCTCGTGGACGGTGAGGGCCCGGTGTTCGAGTCGTTCGCCAAGATCGGACTTCTGTTCACGAACAACCTCGAGAAGATCCGAATGGCCTACCGGAAAGCCGGGGTGCTCGAGGGACTGTGGGAGACCGCATGAACACCGTGAAGCGTGAAGCGAAAGAAGGACGGCAAGACTTAGGACATTTCACTTTTCACTTTCTTTGACTGAGGAGGGCCTGCGCTCCTGGCGTCGTTTGGCGAACTCTTCGCGAAGAGGGATGCCGGCCTTGCAGAGTGGGCACGCCTTGGGCTCGTAGATCGGAAAGCGACGCTTCACCAAGCTGAAGATCGGCTTCCCTCCCACGTCGAGCCTTTCGTTTCGCTGCCAGAGACAGCCAATCCCGACGACTTTCCCCCCGAGCTGCTCGACGAGCTTGACCAACAGCCTCAACGTCGCGCCCATCGTGATGAGGTCCTCGACGATGAGGACCTTTGTCCCCTCTTGGACAAACTGATGAAACTCCGCGTGGAGAGAGACCTGTCGCGTGCTGCCGGTCTGATTCTTGGTGGCGTAGAGCAAGATCGGCTTCGAAGGGTGAGCCCGCGCCACGCAGTGAGCGAGCACCGATGCGACATTGCCAGTGGAGAGCACCACATCCAGCGGCCACTCGGCGTAGTGTTTGGCGATGACCGCGCCGAGCCCTTCTGTGAACGACGGCTCGGTGGTCACCAACGTTTTATCAATGTATTCGACCGCGTGGTGCCCGGATGGCAGGAGGATGTGGTCGTTTGTCAGGTAGGCGCCGGTTCGCTTCAGGATCTCGAGATGGATCTTTTCTCGCACATCGGCGTCGACTGAGGGTTCGTCTTTTTTCGGCGGGGGCGTCATCTAGGTCTCCTTTGAAGAGTAGGATGTGGGAGCGCTCTCTGGGTGGCGCGGCGCAGCGGGAAGAAGTGGGGGACGGGGTCTCACCCGGTTGATGGTCAGCGGCTCAAAGCATTGCCGGCAGATCTCCTGGCCTGCGCGTTTCAGGATCTCATGCGGCCGGACGATCATGTCACAGAGGTCGCACGTCGGGTTGTTGCAGAATCTCAGGTGGATCTCACGGCTGGCAGTCATACCCTCCACTGGAGCCCCTGCTTCGCTTCGCGGAGCAAAGCGCGGGACCACGCCCGCGCGGCCGCCGTTTCGATATCATGCGGTCGGCTCAAGCGCTATCGCGCTCGGGGCGAGGTCTCCCCTAGGTGAACCACGATCCCACGACTCTTCCGTTCAACCCAGTAGGGGGTGGCGCGGCGTAGCTCGATCACGACTCGAATAGTCCCCTTCCGAAACTCGGCCACCCTCACGTCCTGGATGATGGAGCCGGCCGGGGCTTGAGGCGATCTCTCAAGCTCCAATCGGGCTTCCTGAAAGTCTATCACGATCCGTGCCGGCTGTTCGAGCGTGAGGGTTTCGTACGTCACCGGCCCACTCGAGTCGATCGAGACGGTCGTGGCTCCAGCCGACGATGCGGCGCGCACAGCGAGCAATTTCACGCCTCGTGGTTTCAGCGCCGGGGGCTCGCTTTTGGCGGGAGGCTCAGGCATTGGGGGAGGCGCGGGCGGAGGCTTTGACGGAGGCGTCGCCGGAGACGTCGCAAGCGGAGGTCTCGCACCAGGAGTGGATCCCCAGACAGTTTCTCCCTCCCGCGACGGCAATTCAACCGTGACACGGAGCCGGCGTCCGTCCAGAGCCACCTTGTATTCGGCGTGTCGGTTGAACACCAGATCGAGCTGCGCCAGCCTGCTGCCATCTTTCTCGATCAGCCGAGTGGCCATGCGTCGCAGCGCCCCCTGCACCCCTGCCGCGTCGTTCGATGGAAAGGCAAAGGTGGCGTTCAGGAAGAAGAGCGTGATCCCGGCAGGGTCAGCGCGTTCCAAGATCACGTAGTTCAACGGCTCGGACGCTAAGACCTCGATCTCCGTCTGCCCGTCCCGAGGACTGACCCGGATCTGAGAGATGACGGTCTCAGCCGCCGCTGGAGGCGCTTGGACGAGAACGCCCAACACGGCACACAGCATGGGCAGCGCACACCAGCGAAGAACGGCTGCCGCGCTTCGGCTCTTACCTGGAGTCTGCGGGTCGTTGATGGGCAATCAGGTGAACGTGTTGCGTGTTCAGGTTGATGAAATCGATCGTGAAGACTCGCTGTTCGTCACTCAAGCGCCGGCACCGGATATTGGTGACCGCGGGGGACTGCGCTCGATCCTCGCCACGGACCAACCCGCTCGCGAAGTCCGTGCGCCGTCCGTCTTTGGGGATGCGCGTGGCGCCTTCGATCCTGAACCAATCCGTGCAGATCAGGCCCTGGATCGGTCCCGTGGCCACTTGAAGCGGACGACGAAGCTCGGACATCGCGCGGGTCCTCCCGGAGTTGCTTCATCTTGGCGCGTGTGATTTCCGCTTGTCAACTCGAAAAAGGTAGGCGCCAGCACTGGGTCAAGTTGCGAGCCAGACGAGGCCCGAGGAGTGGAGGGCGAAGCGCAGCCGAGGGCGAGCTGAGCAATTCGATAGACAAGCGAGAGCGACCGCCCGAGGCGTACATGGTCGTACGTTGAGGGCTAGCGACGACCGAGAACGAAGTATGGCGAAGCACATTGACCCAGCACTCGAAAAATCCCGCCTTGACGCTCTCCTGGCCCTCCGATAGACTGGGGACCGTGCGTGTCCTCGCCCTCGACACCTCCACGCAAGTTGGAACTGTTTCAATCCTCGATCAAGACGCGTTGATCGCGGAGTATACGCTGAATCTTCGAAGCACTCACTCAGAGCGGCTGATGCCCATGATCGATCGTCTCCTCGTGGACACGGGCTTCGCGCTCGCTGGGCTTGATGGCCTGGCGGTCGCGGTTGGTCCCGGATCGTTCACCGGACTGAGGATCGGAATCAGCACAGCCAAAGGGCTTGCGCTTGCCGCCGATCTTCCCATCGCGCCAATCCCGACGCTCGATGCGCTCGCCTCCACGCTTCCGTTGGCCGCATTTCCGGTTTGTCCGATTCTGGACGCAAAAAAAGGCGAGGTCTACACGAGCCTGTATGAACGGCGCGGTGATGAGCTTGAACGTTGCTGGGAGTATCTTGCGATTTCTTTCGAAGAGCTCGTGGACCGAGTGCGCACAGACGTGATCTTTGTGGGCGACGCGGTTCAGCCGTTTCGCCATCTTCTCTCCGAGCGGCTGGGCGAACAGGCGCACTTTGCTCCGTTAGCCCGTCAACTCCCCACGGCGGCCGCGGTCGCTGAGTTGGGAATGAAGCTGTTGGCTGCGGGGAACGGCGTGGCTCCGGACGGCGTAGTGCCGCTCTACATCCGTTCCTCTGAGGCCGAGCTGAGGAGGCGGCGTGCTTCCGTTCCACATTGACCTCATGCACCCGGACGATCTGGATGATGTGATCGTTACGGAGCGGCTCTCGTTCAAGACGCCTTGGAGTCGTAGCGCGTTCCTGTATGAGCTCAAAGACAACGAGGTGGCAAGTTGCTGGGTGGCGCGGCCCGACGATCCTTCGCTGCCACGCGTCATTGGATATCTCTGCGTCTGGGAGATTGGCCCGGAGCTCCATATTACGAACCTGGCGGTTCATCCGGCCTACCGGCAGCAAGGGGTTGCCCGCCGGTTGCTGGCTGAGCGACTGGAAGGCTCTCACCTCCGGGGGGCGAAAGTGGCGATCCTCGAGGTGCGACCCGCAAACCGTGAGGCGATCGCGCTCTATGAGCGCTTCGGGTTTCGCGTGATCGGGAACCGGAAGGGCTACTATTTTGACACCGGCGAAGACGCGCTGGTCATGGAAGCGGATCTTATGAATTGGCCCGCAGGGAACAAACAATCCGGCTTTGGGGTTAAAAAAGCGTGAGTCGGAGTTCCATCCACTTTGCTCTCCAGGAGGACCGGTGATATGAGGCGACTCATCTGCTCCGCGATGCTCGTGTGCTTCGCCGTCGCCCCAACTGACGTCGCATCTGGCTTTGCCAACGGGCCGCTCCGCAACGTCACTGACCTCTCACCCACGTGCGCGGATTGCCACTCCTCGATGCAGAGAGAGACCCTGAAGGAATTCCCTTCCGAGGTGGTCGACGCCTATATGGTCGAAAACAGGCACTACAAGGCGATCGAGGAGGGCGAACGGGCGTATCGCGAGATGAGCGCTCAAGACCGGTCGCGTCTCCTGCAGGACGTGAGAGCAATGGACGCGGCGGCGTCTGTGGCCCTGACAGCCCCGGGGTCTGCCCGTCCAGGTCAGGAGATCACGGTGACGGTAACGGCGAAGGGCGGCGCCGGGCCGGTGGTCGGCCTCTTCCTTCTCGATACCCCTTCTCGCTTCCAGAGCCGCACACCGGCCTCTGACGGATGGTTCATTGTGGGGGCGGCAAAGGTCTGGGGGCCGGACGGGAAAGAGCAAACGCGGTGGCTGGATTCCAGGGCGGAAGGGCTAAAGAAAAACTTGAACTCCGTCATCGTGTTTGGCGTGAAATCTGATCTGGAAAAAAAAGAGTTTCCGGAGTCCAAAGCCACCTGGACACTCCGGGCTCCCCGGGAACCAGGGACGTATACCCTGGCGGCCGCATTCCATTATGGAACCGAAAAGGCCTCTCCGGCTGGAAGAGTGGAACGCGCCGGCAGCGTCTTTCCCCGCGGTGGCGGCCTCGGCGCGGCCGGGCGCATTCTCTTCTCCCGCCCGGTCACGGTGACTGTGAAATAGGCGTTCGCCAGCCGAATGAATCGGCGCCACCTCCTCTGGCGAGGAGGGCTCTTTTGTCTCTGCGCGGTCGGACTCCCGATCCTCTTTCTCGGGGCCCTGGCCAAGAAGGAACAGGACAACCGGTTCTGCATCGCCTGTCACCTCCACGAAGAGAAGTTCACGCGATTCGGGGCGCCGACAGCGGCTGACTTGGCCGGCGCCCATCATCACGCGGCGAAGAACCGTGTTCACTGCATTGATTGCCACGGCGGCGCCGACCTCCCGATGCGGCTTCAGGTGTGGGCCGTGGCCGGGCTCGACACGATCCGCTTTTTTAGTGGGCGCTACCGTGAGCCCGATCGAATGCGGCTCCCGCTGAGGGATCAGGAATGCAAGCAATGCCACAACCCTATTGTGCCGCGGCGGGCGGTCGAAGAGCCGGGTGAGGAACGAGGGGACAGCTATCATGAGATCAGGGAGCACAGATCAGTCAAGACTCTATGTGTGGACTGCCACACGAGCCATACCCAGGGGGAGGCGCGCTTCGACTTTGTGGACAGGAATCGGATCACTCCGATCTGCCGCAACTGCCACAAGCAATTGGGTGTGGGGGGTGAAGCGTGAAGAGTGAAGCGTGAGGCGCCGTGGAAAGAATCAAGAAAACGTGGTATGCGGCGGAAGGGTCTCGTTGGGCGGAGCTTCTCACCGTTCTTCACCTGCCGTACACCGGCATGGTCCTGTGCTACGTCGCGCTGGGCGCGTTCTTTGCCCCGGCGGTTCACTGGGATCGCCTCGCGTGGTGTCTCCTGGCGTACTTTCTCGGCCTTGGCGTTGGCGCTCATGCCCTGGATGAGCTGTCAGGCCGGCCGTATGGCCGGTCATTCAAAGAGCGAGAGCTATGGGTCATTGGCGGCGCGACGCTACTCCTCGCGTCATTGATCGGCGTGTACTATGCCGTGACGCTCAGCCCATGGCTCTGGCTCTTCGTGGCGCTCGGGGCGTTTTTTGCAGTCACGTACCCGCTGGGCCACCTGCTCAGAGGTCGCTTTCACACTGACTTTTGGTTTGTCGTCTCCTGGGGGATGCTTCCGTTTCTGACCAGCTACTTTCTCCAAACCCTCACGCTGACCTTCTCATCATTGCTCATGGCCGGCGCGCTCGGGGGCACGGCAGCCATTGAGATCACGCTCTCACGGTGGGTGAGGGCGCTCAGAAAACGACCGGCTCGACTCCGCGTGATGTACGCCGACGGGAGTGAAGAAGGGTGGGAGTTCTGGCAACTCGTCGGGAAGCCTGAGCGCGCCTTGAAGTTGTTGGTGGCGACGGTCTATCTCTTCACCGCAGCGGTTGGCGTCTGGAGACTCCTCTAGCGCCGTGACGATAAGCTTCGCATCGATTACAGCGCGGGCGCCCGGGCTTCGCCACGCCCGCGCTCTTGAGCTTGCGCCGGCAGAGCCGGCGCTCGAGCAGAGAAGCGCGGTCGTCTGGACTCCTCAACCAAGCACGTGAAGTGTGAAGCGCAAGAGAGGATGCACGGCAATTCGCATACCTGTCCCAACTCTTCACTCTTCACTTCTCACGCTTCACGCGCTTGGGCCTTGGGCTGCTCGCTTCTCGCCACGGCGCGAGTTGATGTCGGAAATAGAGTCTGACGGGAACGTGCAACGGTTGGACGAACACTAATGAGCGTGACGAGCGAAGTCAGCTACCGGCCGGGGAGGAAAGCGGAGTACGCCGCGAAGATGTTTCCCGCGATTGCGCGGCCGTATGACCGGCTCACTCACTGGCTGACGTTTTTCCTGGATCGCCAGTGGCGCGCGCGCGCTGCTGAATCAGCCGCCGTTGCGGCGGGTCACCGCGTCCTGGACCTTGCCACCGGAACGGGAGAGCTAGCGCTGGCGCTTGCCAGACGAGTAGGCCCGAACGGGCGCGTGGTCGGCGTGGATTTGACTCGGGCCATGCTGGTTGAAGCCCGGCGAAAGATCGCCGGCACTCCGTCCGAGCGGGCCATCACGCTCATCGAGCTGGATGCGAGCCGGTCCCTTCCGTTTCCGGACGAGAGTTTTCACGCGGCCACCATGGGGTTGGCGCTGCGTTACTTCGACGTGCCGGTGACCATCGCAGAAATGGCGCGGGTGGTGAAGCCAGGAGGCCGGGTGGTGATTCTGGATTTCGCCATACCGACACGGTGGTGGGCGAAGCCCGGCTATTGGCTTTGGGCGTTCGGTTTGATGCCGCTACTCGGTGGGATCCTTGCGCGAGATCGACAGGTATACAACCTGCTCCACTTTCTCCCGCGCTCAGTCTCCCATTTTCATGATCCGGCCACGATCGAACAGATCATGCGGGCCGCCGGTCTGAGCAACGTAAGAGCCGAGCCGCTGACACTCGGCATCACCACGCTCTTCGTCGGGATCAAGCTCCCTCACCTTTGATCCTCTCCCCCGAAAGCGTTTGACCCTCTCCCCATTCGAGGGGGAGAGGGTAGGGTGAGGGGATGCCAGGGTGAGGGGGCTCTCAGGGTGAGGGCATAAGGAGCTTTCGATAGAGACGATAGCCCAATCCCCCGGCTGCGGCTCCCAATCCGAAGAGGAGAACGTCGGTGGTAGAGGGGGTGCGTGAGGGCAGCAGGAGCTGGGCGGATTCGAGGATCACTCCGAGGCCGACCGCCGTCGCCACCACCTCGGCAACCGGTGAAGCCTCACTAACAGGGTCTCCCCGTCTTTCGGAACGCCGGGCCGCGACGAGAAATCCAAAGGTCCCGAGGTAGAGCAGCTTTTTCCCGATGTCGAAGGCCGCGGACGCGGCATCGGTCGCGTAGTAGGACCAGAAAGGCAGCCATTCAATCCGCGCCCCCTTTGCCCGGACCGACTCGAGACTCAGACTCCAATCAAACGGGGCCAGCTCCATGATAATGATCAGCAGCGTGATCACCCCCAAGAGCCATCGCGTGGTGGACGAGCGATCAGTCCGGCTCTCCCGGGCAGGAGAGAAGAAAACGAGAGCGCCGGCCGCGCCGATGAGGGCAAGGGTCGGGTTCGTGAGATTGGGAACGCGCCCCACAAACAAGATCTTTGAGGCTTCAAGCCACAGCGCGAACACTCCCGTGAGGGCAACGGCTGTGACGGAGCGGAGCAGCCTGCTCGCCGGCCAGTCCCGTAGGAGATGCCGGAGCAAGAGAGCGATGAGGGAAAAGAAGAAGAATTGTTCGGCGATGATCCCCCTCCGGAACCGCTCTCCGATCTCCTGAGCCGTGGGCCATCGAATCTGTTTCACGGCTGCTCGAATGGTCGACATGTCAAGAGTCGCCGCGTACGGGTAGAAGCTGTCGGCCATCAATGCGGCCGCAAGAAGCGCGAGAAGAACCGCGTGGGGGCGAGCCTGGATGTATCGCTTGATCTCGCGGTTCGTCCCGCTGGAGAAAAACAGGGCCGCGGCCAGCCCTCCCAGGACGGCGCCGCCTGTATTGGCGAGGAGATCAAGAGAAGAGGCTGTTCGCGTCGGAGTAAAGAGCTGCAAGGCTTCGGCCGCGCTTCCGAGGAAGAGCCCGATTCCTCCGCTTTGAAGGATCAAGCTCGCCGAACGCGGAGCGGGTGACCGCCGCCAGGCGACCCAGGAGAACCCCAAGGGAACAAAGAGCGCGACATTGCTGATGACATCGGCAATGGAAAACGTTCTTCGTCCGTGCTCAAACGGAGGCTGCCAGAACTTCTCAAGATGGTGACGAGCCTGCCCGAGATCTCGCGTCGCATCGAAGGGGATCAACGTCCCATAGATGACGAACAGACAAAACCCGAAAAACAACGCTCGCCACCCCGGTCTTCCCACTTGCCGCTCCTTTGCGCCTGTTCGCCTCCGACGCATTATACACGTGAGCGCTCGGCACTCGGCGATCAGCGGCTCCGACCTTCCCCTGGAATGTCTACCGGGTGTTATTGCTGAATGCCGAACGTTGGCAGCTTTGGTATCATACGGCGCGATGGGAATCTTCTCAGGGGTGCGGATTCTTGATCTCACCAGGCTGTTGCCGGGGGCGTACTGCTCGCTCCTCCTTGGCGATCTCGGCGCGGAGGTGATCAAGGTTGAAGAGCCCGGGATCGGTGACTACGCTCGTC
>DATEAO010000460.1:0-3818 GCA_035288345.1 Candidatus Methylomirabilota bacterium
GCAGTGCTGGCCGTCAAAGCCGAGGGCGACGAGCTCACCGGGGTGCGCATTGTGGCCCGGGCCCTTGAGGAGCCGCTGCGCCAACTGGCGAACAATGCCGGTTTGGAAGGTTCTGTGGTCGTCAACGAGGTCAAGACCCGCGCCAAGGGCGTGGGGATGAACATCGCCACGGGGGAATACGAAGACATGATCAAAGCCGGCATCATCGACCCGGCCATGGTCACCCGCTCTGCTCTTCAGAACGCGGCTTCTATCGCCAAGAACATCCTGACCACCGAAGTCATCGTGGCCGACCTGCCTGAAGAAAAAGGGGCTGGTGGCGGTATGGGCGGCGGCATGGGTGGTATGGGCGGCATGATGTAGGGAACGTCAACTCCTCGCAAGGCCTAAGCGGGACCCGTCAGGAGCGAAGGAAGCCATCGCGCGGCCTGCGGGCGACCAAGCGGAGCCCGCCATGGCCAGCGATGGCTTCCTTTTTCAGGCATTGGGCGGCCCGCTTCTGCTGACACATTCCTCTGAGAACGCCAGCGCTGCCTCCTCAGAGAGATCAGCAGGCGAAACGAGGAGGAGTTACCGGCGAGGGCCCCCGCCTCTACTGCCGCCGCGGCTGCCACCGAAGCCACCCGGCTTACACGGCTCCTGCTCCCGAGCATTCTCGACATTGATCGCGCGCCCGTCGAGCTCGGTGCCGTTCAGTGCCGTCTTGGCTGCTCAGCCCTCTTCAGGAGTGGACATCTCCACAAAGGCGAATCCCTTGGACCGGCCGGTGTCACGGTCGCTGATCAGGTTGACGGACACCACATGACCGTGCGCGGAAAACGCCTTCTCAAGCGTCTCCTTGGTGCTGCTGCAGGCCAGGTTTCCCACGTACAGTCTTGCCGCGCTCATCAGACCCCCCACTAAAAGTAATAGGACTCGCACCCTTCTTTTTGGCAATTCCCTAGCGCTTGAGGAACATATGCTCAAGCATTGCCTTCATCAGGACGAAGCTCTGCCGCTGGGGCAGTCGCGACCTTCGGAACTTGCCAGGGAGCCGGGACAGCAGATGGAAGTCAGGCGCGTACGGTGTCCGGTGCGTTTGCGTCTGGCGCCATGCGTCCCGTGGTGTCCCGACCGCGTTCTCGTTTGAACCATCCCGAGCCTCGGGCTCCCTATTCTGTGACGCTCACGCGCTAGACTGAGAATCGCTCTATTTGCGGACTGGGATGAGGCAGGCTTTGGCAGAAGCGCCAGCTCACGTTCTTGATCATATGGAACCGTTCAACGGTAACTAACGGGTGCAAGGATTCCTCTTGCCTGACACTTCCCCACTTCGAGCACTCGGCTATTCCGCGCGCTGGGAGGCGCTATTCGAACCCCACCGTGCGGATGGCTTGACGCCTGGCCGCGTCATCCGCGGCGACCGCGGCAGTCTCCTGGTAGCGACACCAGACGGGGTTGTCCGCGCGAAGCCCTCATCCCGTCTCTTGAGGTCTGCCAGCGGTGTCGCGGATCTGCCCGCTGTCGGCGACTGGGTGGCTGTGCTTGTCACCAACCACCTCGATGCTCCACTCATCGAAGCCGTGCTCGAGCGCAAGAGCGCCATCACGCGCGGCGATCCCGGGAAGACCTCCCACGTCCAGGTGCTGGCCGCCAACATAGACACGGTGTTTGTCGTTCACCCGATCGCCGAGCCGCCCAACCTTCGCCGCATCGAGCGCGAACTCTCGGTGGCGTGGGACTCGGGAGCCGTCCCCGTGGTGGTGCTCACCAAGGCGGACCTCTCTCCCGACCCAGACGCGGTCCGCGCAGCCGTCGCGACGGTCGCCCTCGGCGCGGATGTGCTTGTCATGAACGCGCTCGCCGGGGACGGCATTCAGCCGATCCTTGCGTACATCTCGACTCATCGCACCGCGGTTCTCGTCGGCCCTTCGGGCGCCGGAAAATCCACGCTCATCAACTCCCTCCTCGGGGAGCAGCGGCAGGCAACGCGCGCGGTGCGCGTGAGCGACGGGCGGGGTATGCACACGACCGTGGCGCGGGAGCTGATCCAGATGCCGGGCGGCGGTGTGCTCATCGACACTCCGGGGCTCCGCGCGTTCGGCCTGACCGGCTCGCAGGAGGGCATCGCATCGGTCTTCCCGGAGATTGAGCAGCTCTCTCGGTCCTGCCGCTTCCGCGACTGCACGCACAACCAGGAGCCGGGCTGCGCGATCCTGGCTGCTGTCGAGTCGGGGACGCTGCCGCCCGAGCGTCTGGCCAGCTATCACAAACTCATGGGTGAGGCGCAGAGAGCGGCATCCGAGGCTGATATTCGTCTTCGTATGGAGCAGGAGAACCCGTCGAAGGTCGACCACAAGGCAGCCAAAGGTCACTACAGTCGGACCAGCCGCAGCTGAAGCGCCTCCCGGGGCGCGCTGACTAGACCTGAGGTCCTGGGGAAGACGCGGAGTCCATGGGGTGGCGCACGCCGGTCATCTTCTCCGAATCGTTCAGGGCCACGGCGGCTCTCGAGGCAATGACGGCGGATGTCAGGCTGGTCCAGTGCGTCCACGACCGGCCCGACAATCTCATCGCCAACGATTACCTCATCACCACTTCGAGATGGGGCACCGAGAAAGCCTGGGGTTCGCGCAGCTTCCTAACCAAGATCAGCACGCCGACCACTACCGCGGTCTGCGCTAACTGAAGTGCGGCGTATTTGAGGATTACCTTTGCGTTTCGCAAGGAAGAACGCCGGCTTACCCGGCCCCATTTCCCGGCGGAGGCCGCCCAGTGGCTGGCCGTGAGCAACTGGCCACGATCGGCCTAGACGGGCACAAGGCACAAGGAGACGAGGAGCCGCTCAATCATCCACCAAGGTTCGCTCTTGGAGTAACTCGTCAGCCGCGTGGCAAAGCAGCAACTCCTCCAGCACCCTGATCATCGCCTCTCCCCCGCGCGGCGCGGCGACGAGAAGGCACTGCAGAAGCTCGTCGCGCTCCTCCGGCGTGAGGTTCTCATAGAGGCGCCGCAAGTCCTCGAGCGACAGAGAAGGAGCGTTTGCTCCCGGCGCCTTCTTCAGGCAGTGGCCCTCTAGGAAAGTTCGTCAAGGAAGGGCATCGACTGCTTCCAGGTGGACCGGTAGGACTTCTGCCACAGAACGGTCCCATCAAGGTCGGCGGAAAGAGTCAAGTATCCACCCTCGGGACAATGCTCCCGGGGAATACTGAACCGGAGCCACTGATGGACGAGCTTGCTCTCCTCATGCACTCGATGCACCGTGTCCTCCGAGCCCAACGAACAGGCCAGGGTCAGCCGAGGCAGGTGCTTGGGGGGTGGTTCAATTCTGACCGGAACATCCACCGCGACAAATCCTGATGGCTCCTCGGGAACGCTGATGTCGGTCGAGAGCCCAACCATAGGGGAACCTGTCTGGATGAGCCTCATGCTCTCCCCGCCTCACTCACTCCAGCACCAGGGTCTTCTTCCGGGGTCGCAGAGTGCTACGCCGCATGCATGATGCTATCACAACGGCCAGAGCAGACTTAGCTGCGCCAACGGGAACGAACACGATCGGGAGCCGGTGTCGGTCCCCTTTCCGGCCACAGACACGCCACGAAGGTCAGCTCCGTCTCCGTCTGGAGGTTAAGGAACCGCAGCCCAGCTGTCGAAGAGCATGAAAGAACCCATCCTGGCCGGGAGAATAGACACATCGAGAGGAAGCGAACATGAGAGTTGCAGATGAGATCAGGTCCTACCTTGGCAACGAAGTGGGAGCCAAAGTTGGCGGAAAGGGCCAGAGCGGCGACGCCAAGCTGGTCATAGCCGAGCAGAAGTCCTTCCTTTCCAAGAAGACG
>DATEAO010000461.1:0-2873 GCA_035288345.1 Candidatus Methylomirabilota bacterium
GACGCTGCCAGAGCAGGTCGCTTCCGGGTGGTGGTCCCTCGCGGGTCGCCCGCTCAACATCTGCCTGCTCGTTGAGGAACTTGAACTCCAGCAGCGCGGTCTTTCCGATCAGGGCCTTGGCCCGTTCCGCGTCCTGGATCCCGGGAAGCTGGACCAGGATTCGATTCTCCCCCTGTCGCTGAATCGTGGGCTCAGCCACGCCGAACTGGTCCACTCGATTCCGGATCGTCTCCAGCCCCTGCCGAACCGCAAGGTCAGCAATTTGCGCGCTCTCCCTGGCCTGTAACGCCAGGACCACCCGGCCAGCGGCTTGGTCCGCGCTCTTCTGCTCGAACGTTTTGAACTCACTCAGGACCGCGAGAGCATTCGTCCACGTTGAGGGGTTCACGAGCTGAACCGCCATCTCTGTCGCGCCCTGTCTGCCGAGGCGGGCTCCAATCCCCTTCTTGTCCAACGCGGCCTGGAGGTCGGCCAGGGCCCGCTCGGTCTGGCTCTCGATGGCGCGATCGACCTCGACGCCCAGCATGAGGTGAATGCCGCCCTGCAGGTCGAGGCCGAGGTTGATCGTCTTCTTCGGCGGATAAAGATACCAGACCGAAGCGGCGATCACTCCAAGCACAATAACGATCCGCAGCCAGAGATTTCGCCGCATCAGCTCCCCTTCGACTCCCCACCTTCAGTGTAGGGCGCGCCGATCGCGCTCCTCAGACACTCGACCTTCACCTGGTCGGCGAGCTTCAGCGTCACGGTTTTCTCGTTCAACCCCACGATGGTCCCGAGCAGCCCACCGGTGGTGACCACCCTGTCGCCTCTCTTGAGATTGGCGAGGACTTGCTCCCGCTCGCGCTTCTGCTTCTGCTGCGGACGAATCATCAGAAAGTAAAAGATCAGGAAGATCCCGACAAAGGGGAGCACCGAGATGAGCCCGCTCATGGGACCTCCGGCCTGGCCCCCACTGTTTGGCGCCTGCCCGAGCGCGTATGCCAGATCAATCATGGCGCTCCCCCATCGTCTTTCTCATGCCGTCTCGTCGTTCTCGGAGCCTCGTTGATAGGCCTCTTCCACTTGGCGGAGAAGCCCAGAGAGCGCGCCCAGCTCAATCGCCTGACGGATCCGAGCCATGAGCGTCATATAAAAGGTCAGGTTGTGCAACGTGTTCAATCGATAGGCCAGCAGCTCTTCGGCCATGTACAAGTGCCGGAGGTAGGCCCGCGTGAAACGGTGGCAAGTATAACACGAACAGCCCTCCTCCAGAGGCCTCTCGTCGCTCAGGTACCGGGCCTGCTTGATGGAAACGGGCCCGTGCCAGGTGAAGAGCTGGCCCGTCCTCGCATTTCGCGTCGGGAGCACGCAATCGAAGAGATCGATCCCTCGGGCCACCGCCTGAACCAGATCCGGCGGCTTCCCCACCCCCATGAGATACCTGGGCCGATCGCGCGGGAGCAGCGCCGCGGTCAGCTCGACCAGGTCGAGCATCAACGGCTTCGGCTCCCCTACCGCAAATCCACCGAGCGCGTAGCCGTCAAATCCGATAGCCACGCTCTCCGAGACGGCCCGGCGCCTCAGCTCCTCGAACCTCCCCCCTTGCACGATGCCAAAGAGGGTCTGCGTGTCTGTCGAGTCCTTTTCATGGAGCCGTTTTGACCGCTCTGCCCAGCGCAGGGTCAACCGAAGCGAGCGCTCGGTGGATTCGTGGTCAGCCGGCTGAGCCAGACACTCATCGAGAGTCAGCACGATATCCACGCCGAGCGCCTGCTGGATTTCGATCGCCAGCTCAGGGGTGAGGAGATGCTCGGAGCCGTCCAGGTGCGAGCGAAAGCGCACGCCCTCCTCGGTCACCTTGCGGAAGGCTGAGAGGCTCATCACCTGATAGCCGCCCGAGTCAGTGAGGATCGGCCCCTCCCATGCCATGAACCGGTGGAGACCGCCCAGCTCCTGAATCACGCGATGACCGGGTCTGAGGTAGAGGTGATAGGTGTTGGCCAGCACGATCTGAGCCCCGACCTGCCTCAGATCTTCCGGCGTCAGACTTTTGACCGTTCCCTGCGTCCCCACCGGCATGAACGCCGGGGTCTCCACCACTCCGTGGGGCGTGATAAGCTTTCCCACTCTCGCAGCCCCATCGCTCTTAAGAAGCTCGAATCCTATCATGAAGGGTATTCTACTCAGCTCCCGGCGTCGCAGCACGCCAGCGCGGGCGTGGCGCAGCCCGGGTGCCCGCGCTTAGACAATCAGCATCGCGTCGCCGTAGGAGTAGAAACGGTAGCCTGCCTCGATCGCGTGACGGTATGCTAAGAGAATTCGCTCACGGCCAGTGAACGCAGAGACGAGTAGCAGAAGCGACGATCGCGGGAGGTGGAAGTTCGTGAGAAGTCCGTCCACGACCGTGAAGCGATATCCGGGGTAGATGTAACGGTCTGTCCTCCCCTCAAATGGCTGTACCGTCCCGTCCACACACGCTGTTTCAAGAGCACGGGTGGTCGTGGTCCCCACCGCGATCACCCGTCGCTGCTCGGCCCTGGCGCGATTGAGCGCAAGCGCGGTCTCAGTCGGGACCTGGATGAACTCTGACTCCATCCGATGCCGCTCCACTTCGCGACTGCGGATCGGCCTGAACGTACCCGGGCCGACGTGCAGGGTGAGCGAGAGGATCTCGACGCCGATGCGCTCAAGCGCTGACAAAAGCTCTTGAGTGAAGTGAAGCCCCGCGGTCGGCGCGGCCACCGATCCCTCCTCGTTGGCGTACACCGTCTGGTAGCGCTCCCAATCCTCTGAGCCGGGCTTCTGATAACGTCGGATATAGGGAGGGAGTGGCGGGAGGCCGTACTGCTCGAGGAGCGAGCGGACTGTGCCTGAGCACTCGATCTCCACGA
>DATEAO010000462.1:0-4383 GCA_035288345.1 Candidatus Methylomirabilota bacterium
GACCCAAGGTGATCTTTTCTGGCGGTCTTCCCAGAAAATAGCCGCCCCCTTTTCCCTTCTTGCTCTGCAAGACGCCCTGGTTCTTTAAGTCAAGCAGGATGAGTTCTAGGAATTTCTTTGGAATACTCTCTCTTTGCGCGAGATCGGAGATGAGAACTGGCCCACGACCATGCTCCTTGGCCAGCAACAACAGCGCCCTTAAGGCATATTTAGCTTTCTTTGACAGCATCTTATCGTGTAGTCCACTAAGTCTATCTTATTAGTCGTGTAATATACACCAGCCCCTGCCGGTGTCAAGCCCTTTTTGGCTATCCGGATTGATCTGTGGAAATGGGTTCTAGGGACCACTCGTCAAATAGCCTCGAAATTGTAGAAATGGTCTCGCCAAGATCCTCAGTCCTCACAAGCCCCATGCCCATGGAATCGCGACCCCACCCGTCATTCGGCATGCGGACTTGAAGGTAGAGTACGGTGAGAGCCGCCCCACCCTTAGATAGGCTGTGCTATCGGGATGTCAGGAGAGAGCTATCCGTTCAGGGGAAGGGGGGAAGCTTCTTCAGAAGAGGGTGACGAAGTGCATATTACGGGGGTGTACACCCCGCTCGGTGGCAGACGCGGTTCCCGCGAGCCCTACTCACCTACACTCTGGCGCCTCACATGCGGCTCCCAGGGGGCATCCAGATGATCGCTTCGAGCAGACGCACGCACTCAACGAGATCCTGGCCTGCTTCCCTGACGGGCGACGGTCCGAATCACATACCCAGCGGCCTACATCGGCCTTGTATACTAGTTCCAGGTCCCCAAGTTGACCTAACGTTGCCGCTGAGCCGCGGCCGCTCTAAACCTTTCCTCACTGAGCGGCCGGCGGCTCAAGCGGTTAGTTAGACGCCATCTAGTCAAGAGATAAGTTCTCAAACGCCTTCACGATTGCCGGCAGCGTCTGGCTGCGGAAATTCGTCCACCAAGCGTTGAGCCTCATCTCCACACTGTTTGGGCCTTCAGCATCCAAATCATTCTTGGTCAGGACTTTCTTGCTCAAGATTGTCTTGAACTGTTCGTTCAGCGATCCTCCGGCAGCACCGAACAGTTGGCCGTGCCCTCGAGCGTGCTCAACAATCTTGGTTCGCAGCGCAATTGGCCCTGGGCCAACAACAACTCGACAGCCCACATCTTTCTCCGTCAGATTGAACTCGACGTAGAGCAAGTAACTGCCGTCGTTAATGTAGTAATTCGATTCGCCCGAATCCATCTTCGGGATGGTCTTTAGAGCGTCAATTAAAAAAGAAACATGTGATTTTGAGGCTCTTGCAAAGGTTAAACCCGGTGTCGCCTTAATCATTGTGCTGAGCTGCTCAGCAATAAGCATTCGCCTATCCGGGCGGTGTTCAAACAAGATATCCAGAGCACGCTTGTGCTTGGTGAGAATCACTTTTGAAAGCCGTGCAATTTCAGATTCGGCCACGATGTTCCTCCTTAACATTCGAACATAGTGTTCTAGAGAGAGTGCAACGCCCTCACCCAACTGACTTCGGCAACGATCAAGAACTAGCTCAAGAACCTTCGCGACGCCGCCGTAGTCAAGTGGGAGGAAACGGTCATCGGTTGGACGGTCACCTTCCGGAGTCAAGTAAACGGCGATTATCTGTGCCTCGGGGTTTGTAGTAGCGATGCCGTCGTAATATCTCCGGAGTTGACCCGAATGCTCGCTGGAATCGATCTTGTTCTCGATTATGACAATAACGCGTCGTTCGCTGTTCTCGTACCGCACCAGAATATCGATGTTCCATTCTTCACGCGATACGGTGGCCGCGGTCATGTCCCACGAATCGAGATCGACCGGTGTTACACCTGGAGGGTAATCACCCTTCGCCTTGAGCACGTTTTGAAGAATTGTTTTCAACACCAGGTCGCCGAGACCATGTGGCCGGCTGGGGTCGAGAAGGAACGCGAGAAAATCCGAGTGGCGAATTTCAGTCCGCTCCGCCCGCATCGCTTCAAAGATATTGAACTCGCTCAAGAGACCCTCTAGTTCAACCAACTCCGGGTTCTTGAGCACAAAATCCTCTAGGACCTGCTGGTCGTTCCGATCATCGATAGGCATTATCGAGGTTGAGGGAGAAATAGGAAGATCTTGTCTTGCCACGGGTGTCCTTGCCTTTTCGTCCATCATCATGTGCGTCTAACGTTGGCGGTTCAAATGTGCTCGCATTGCTCTTCGGTCTCCGGATGTCATGTAGGCGCGATTGGCACGATCACACCTGCATGTCATCGAGAAACTCTGACGCAGGTTCGACACTCGTGACGAGTAAATGGTCCCTTGCCCTCGTGCAGGCGACGTAGAGCAGGTGACGCTCGGTGTCATACACTTCTTGTAGATCGGCGTCATCGCCGACCGTCTCGATGCGCTCCTGCAAAGGAATGATCTCATCGTCGCAGGCCATCACGACCACGGCGCGGAACTCCAAACCCTTGGCTAGGTGCATGGTGCTGATTGAGACATGGCCGCTGGTGGTTTCCACGTGTTCATCGAGAATCTTGAAAGCCATCCCCGCTTCCTGGACGGCAGCTCGCGCACGGCCCAGTTGCGCTGCGGATCGGACGAACACGCCAAACTCGTGCGGCAGCACACCGGCCCTTGCTCGTTCTGTAATCCAGTTACCGACCGTCCTGATCTCCTCGCTTTCGGTCTTAAGTGAGTGAATCGTCGGCGGCGGGCCGTTGAACACGGAAACGGTATCGCGCCGGTCCTCGCTGTTGCCATCCACGTCGGTCATCACCGGGCCGAGCAGACGGTCCGCCTGCGTGCGGATTTGATGGGAGGTGCGGTAATTGACACGCAAGGTGCGGGAACGCCCCCGGATGTCCACGCCGAGGGTCTTCCAGGAGAAAGGCTGCTGAAAGATGCGCTGCCCAAGGTCGCCAGCGAAAAAGAGAGCGTTGGGCCGACTCCCTCCCAAGGCGGCTAAGAACCGAAGATGGGCGACACTGATGTCTTGCGCCTCATCCACGACCGCGAAGTCGAAGACCACGTTCTTGCTTTTTGAGAGCGCGGCTGCCAGTGAGCCGAACAGTTCCGCATGCGTGGTCAGATTGCGCCTCTTCAACTCGGCACGCACACGCTCGAAGATGGACCACAACACCGTGCGCTGTGCCTCCGGGAGCCGCGTCTTCCTGCCGAGGCGCGCGACATCGCGATATGCCTCCCAGTTCCCTAACTGCCACGCATCCACCACCTGCTCCCATTCGGTGAGGAGAAAATGCAGGCTGAACTTGTGGCCGCCCACGGCACTCGCGGCCTCTTGCACCAGCTCGCGCATGATCTCGGAGCTGGCAATCGTCGCCTGCCCGATGTGCGCCTTGTAGAGCCGAAGACCGATGGCGTTGAGCGAGTGAATATCAATTCGTTCCGCGAGCCGGGGCTCATTGCCCAACAGTCGCTTCAGTTTGGTGTGCAGCGCATTCGCCAGGGTGTCGGAGAAAGTCGTCAATAGGACGCGGGCGTCGGGATGCGTGCGCGCCAGATAGGCGGCCCGGTGCAGTGCGACGATGGTCTTCCCTGTACCCGCTGAACCGGAAATGCGCGCGGGGTCGGTGTAGTCGCACTCCACCCATTGTCGTTGGTCGGGGTGCAGGAAGACCGTCCATTTCTCCCAGGGGTAATCGAGGGCGCGCTGCAACTCCTCCACATTCGTCATCATGCGGAAGCGGCGCTGGGCATCGGGATGATCGAAGGGACTCCCCGCCGCTACGGCGGGCTGAACCATGCGCGGCTTTCCACCAGTTGCCAGTTCCAGCAGCGCCTCCGCAGCCTCGGCAGGCAGGTGGTCGGTCAAAGCCAGCAGCGTGTGCTCGGTGGCCTTCTTCACTTCCTTGAGCCACTCGGTGGGCACACCGTAGCCGAGTAGTTCGTCGTCGGACGCCCCGGCGAAGATGGGCTTCCTCTCGACGACCGGTTGTGGTGCGGCCGGAACCTCCGCCTGCACGTACACCGGGACGACGACCTTCTTCACCGTCTCGCGTATCTCGACCAACTGCGCGGCACCCGTCTTGGGATGGGTCTCCAGCCTGCGCCGTTCCGCCCAGTCATAAGCCTCGTCGTGGTGGCCGACGTAGCAGAGCAAGAGGCTCGCATCGTTCTTGTGAACGATCAGCCGGATGGCGCTGCTCACCCGTACTGACCAGAAGTTCTTGTCCTTCGCCTTGTCGAGTTTGTGGAAGCTCATGCCGGGATTGGCCGGGCTAAGCTGCAAGTCGAACGCCGTCGTCTTGACGGCCTTCTGCTCCTCGGCTGTCAGGCGGGCGAGGCTGTCGGTGAACGTATCAGCGACGCGGAAGTCCATGACATCACACCTTGAAGACCTTCATCACTTCGTCGCCAAGGTG
>DATEAO010000463.1:0-3815 GCA_035288345.1 Candidatus Methylomirabilota bacterium
CTTCGCCGGAGGGCCGCAATTCGGGCGGCAGCCACCGCGGACTCCTCCAGTGTAGGGAAAGCAGAGCAGGTCTCGGTAGAGTCTGGGGAAGGATCGGCCGTCTGAGGTTCAGCCCGTGCGACGCTGGAGTAGTAGCCGTAAAACCTTCTATGTATCGCGATACATAGAGAAGGTTATATGTTACGCGCCGGTTTATGTAGAGTAGACCTCGTAAGTCCTTGATTGTTCGCGGGCGAGGCGCTCTTGAACTTCACATAAAAATAGCTCATTCCTCCTTCTGAGAGCAGCGCGGTGCGCTCTCAGATCAAGGAGGAATGAGAATGCTCGAGTACTTCTTCCGAGCCCCTCATCGACTGCGAGAACTGCGACGCGAGCCAATCGGCGATCACATCGAGGCTTTCGCCGAGAAGCTGCGTCGAGTTGGCTTCACACGAGCAAGCGGCGGACGCATCCTGAACATCACCGGTAAGTTCAACGACTTTGCTCGATCGGTGGGTGTTGAAAAAGCAGAGGGCATCGATGAGGGATTGATCCGGCGCTTCTTCAAAAAGGAACTGCCTTGCAGGGGCTCCTTCCGCGAAGCCCCCGCGATCATGCGTCACGTCACGGAACATCTACGCGATCAAGGGGTACTTCCCCGAGTCGAGTCGCGGGACACCGCTGACCCATTCGAACCGATTCTCAACCGATACGGCAGCCACCTCAAAAACGTACGTGGGTTGAGTGAGGCGAGCCGCCCCATTTACGTCCAGTTCGCTCGTCGACTGCTCAGCTGGTTTCGTGGGCGACATGGTGACCGCCCTCTCACTGAACTGACGGGAGTCGACATTGTGGGATTCGTGAGCGAGCTAGCGCCACTTCACCCAAGTAGTTCGTGGCGCAACAACCTCTGCAGTCTGACCCGTGTGTTTCTCCGATATCTGCGATGGGAGGGGGTCCTCAAAGTCGACCTGGACCGCGTGGTACCGAAGCTACCGTTCTGGCGGCTGAGCACAATTCCCCGTCACCTTCCTTGGACGGAGGTTCGCGAGCTTGTCGACAGCGTGGATACCAGCAAACGCGGAGGATTGCGGGACAAAGCGGTGTTGCTTCTCTTAGCGACTCTTGGGCTAAGAAGACAGGAGGTCTGTCGCCTTGAGCTCGATCATATCGATTGGCGAGTCGGCGAGATTCGCTTGAAGACGACGAAGAGCCGGCGTGAACGGGTTCTTCCGTTGACGCATGAGGTGGGAGCAGCTCTCGCGAACTATGTCCTTCACGAGCGTCCGCCGCTTGCGGTGCCGCAGCTGTTTCTGAGTAATCGCGCACCCCACGCTCCCATCTTCCCGCGCACCATCGGCAGCATCGTGACTCGGCACTTGCGATGCGCGGGAATCCAGGCGCCGAGCTACGGGGCGCATTTGCTTCGCCACAGCCTGGCAACCCGTTTGGTCAACGAGGGTGTTCCCGTCAAACAGATCGCAGATCTCCTCGGACATGCCAGCATCAACACCACGGCGATTTACGCCAAGGTGAATACGACGACTCTGACGGCCGTCGCCTTGCCGTTTCCAGGAGGTGAGGTGTGAGCAGCTTCCAGAGCGTCTTTCGTGAACCGCTTGCCGCCTACGTGCAGCTTCGTCGTGGATTGGGGTATCGATTCAACGAGGAGGGGCTTCTCCGCGCTTTCGACCGCTACCTTTCAGAAAGCGGTTCGAGCGAACTGACCCAGGAACTGG
Source organism: Candidatus Methylomirabilota bacterium (assembly GCA_035288345.1). Classification (GTDB taxonomy): domain Bacteria; phylum Methylomirabilota; class Methylomirabilia; order Rokubacteriales; family DATEAO01; genus DATEAO01. The sequence continues at coordinate 1,719 of DATEAO010000463.1, forward strand.
CACTGGAGTTCGCCACCGACAACCCCGACAGCTCGAAGAGGTATCGCTTCTCTCGCTACAAGGTCGTACGCCAGTTCTCCAGCTATTTATCCATCTTTGACCCCCAAACCCCCTGGCTCGACCCGAAGGCTTTGTCCATCGGCCAAACTCGCGCTCGGCCCTATATTTACACGGACGAGGAAATCCAACGTCTTCTGCACCAGGCCCATCTCATCTCGTCGAAGAACCCGATGCGTGGAGTGACTCTCCACGCCATGGTGGGGCTTGCCGCCAGCACCGGACTACGCATCGGTGAGGTGGTAAGGCTCGATCGGAAAGATGTGAATCTCGAAACGGGCCTCTTGGTGGTCCGGCAGAGCAAGTTCGGCAAAGACCGTTATGTTCCCGTGCACTCCACCACGCTTCAGGTTTTGCGTGACTACGCGACCAGCCGAGATACTGCGTTCGCCCACTGCCACGATTTTGCGTTCTTCCTCACTTTGAAAGCGCGTCGTTTTTGCACCAACACGTTACAGCAAGCCTTTTGCAAGATCGCGCGCCGCGCCGGCCTACGACCTCCGAAAGGCAGGGGGCCAACCTTCCATCATCTGCGTCACCGCTTCGCTGTGAAGCGTTTGATCGATTGGTACAAGGCCGGCGTCGATGTTCAGGTGATGCTCCCGGCTCTCGCCACTTACATGGGGCACGTCTGTTACTCCGACACCGCTTATTACCTCACGGCAACGGCCGAGCTTTTGGAACTCGCGGCTCAGCGAGCCCAAAACTCTCGTCCATAAGTGGGAGGCTTCGCCATGATCCAACGTCTGAAATCCACTTTAGCCTTTTTGCTGGAATCCTTCTTCCGCCAACACTTGATGGCCCAGCGACGGGCGAGCCCCGCCACTGTGAACGCTTACCGGGATGCGCTGCGCCTCTTTCTGTTGTTCGCATCGCAACGCGCAGGCAAATCTCCTAGCCGCCTTTCACTTGAGGAGCTCGACCGTGACGTCGTGCTTGCCTTCCTCGATCATCTCGAGCAAGAGCGCCACAACAGCGTCAGCACGCGAAATCTCCGCCTGACCGCTATCCGCTCTTTCTTTCAACATGTCGCGTATTGCGACCCTCAAGCGATGAGCTTGGCCAACCGAGTGCTCACCATTCCATCCAAGAAAACGACCAAGCGTTTAATGAACTACCTTCGCCAGGACGAACTCGACGCGATCCTCGCCGTTCCCGATCGAAGCTTCCCACAGGGCAGGCGCGATTATGCACTGCTCCTCTTCCTCGTTCGTAGCGGATCTCGTGTCTCGGAGGCCATCGGGGTGAACGTGGAAGACCTTCAGCTGCAGCAGCCCTCGTACGTTCTGTGTCGTGGCAAGGGGTCCAAAGAACGGATGGTTCCTCTCGCAAAGGACATCGTTGCCGTGCTCAAGGCACTCATCCATGAGCGTGGAATCGAAACGGATTTTCAATCTCCTGTTTTCGTCAACGCTCGGGGACAGCGGCTCACTCGCCATGGTGTCATTCACATTATTCACCGCGCGGTCGCCAGCGCAACGAATCCGCCGCTGCGTTCCAAGTCTATCTCGCCGCACACCATGAGACACACCGCCGCCATGATTCTGCTCCAGTCGGGCGTGGATCTAACGACGATCCAGTCCTGGCTCGGTCACGCTTCCGTCAACACCACCCACCACTATGTCGAGGCTGACCTGGAAATGAAGCGTCGCGCTCTGGAGAAATGCAAAATGACCGAAGCCGACCTCGTTATCTATCAACCCTCCGACCAGGTGCTTGCACTGCTGGAGGCGCTCTGAATTTATGTTAAGCAAATCGGATCCCTGAGCCCTTGTTACAAGGACTTACGGGCTCTACTCTACATAAACCGGCGCGTAACATATTAGTGCCTATGTATCGCGATACATAGAAGGTTCTACGGCGCCTAAGCGAATCGAATCCGAAAAGCTGTATTCAAAGACGGGAGAGGGAAACGCTTTAGCGAAAGGGTGGGTTATAGGCTGACAACCTCGACCTCGAGGCTTTCCTTGACCTCATGTTTACCCTCGAGAAGCTTATCTTTCGCATCGAGTGTCTTGGCGTGAAAATATCGTTCTCCGC
>DATEAO010000464.1:0-18035 GCA_035288345.1 Candidatus Methylomirabilota bacterium
CGACGGGCCGAACGCGGCCCGTCGGGCGTTCCACCTCCTCGCTGCACCTCGCCCTCCCTCCATTCATTTTCCATTCCTGGTTAATTCGAGGTAACATCTTGACCAAGCTGAGCGCAAATGATGCATCTCCACCAACAGATCGCGTCTCGCGTGGACGCCTGGCGAGCTGGCGGCTACTCGGTCTCCGACTACCCTGCCATTGCCGAGATTTTCGATTGGGCTCGCGACCCGGATACCGGCATTCCCAGGTTCCTCAGAACTCCTCAGATTCGAGCTCTCGAAACCTACTGGTACTTGAGACTCGTCGAAGGGACGCCGCACATTTTCACCCTGTATCAGAAGCTCTTCCCCAATCCCCCAGATCTTCTCGAGGCGCTCGGCTTAGCCAACTTGGAGATCACCAAGCTCGTAGTCGGGCAGCCCCTTGAATCTCTCTGGGAGCGGATTAAGACCGACGACAGCTTCGTGAAGGAGCACCGTCTGGAAAGTGTCCGTGAAACGCTGACGCTGGACTACCCGAGCTACATCCTTGCGCTCGCGATGGGTGCGGGAAAGACGATCCTCATCGGCGCAATCCTCGCAACCGAGTTCGCGATGGCCCTGGAATACCCTGAAGGCCCGTTCGTCCAGAACGCGCTCGTCTTCGCACCCGGGAAAACAATCATCGAGTCACTCAGAGAACTGGCCGCGATTCCCTACGAAAGAATCGTCCCTCCCCGGCTCCACAAACCGTTCGCGGCGTCCGTCAAGCTCACCTTCACCCGCGACGGCGAAAAGGACATCCCGGTGATTCGAGGAAGCGTCTACAACATCGTTGTAACCAATACCGAAAAGATCCGCATCCAGAAAGAGACGATCCGCCGCAGCGATATCGGGAATCTTTTTACGACCGGGCGAGAAGATGAGGCGCGGGCCGAGGTCGCGAATCTCCGGCTGCAGGCCATTGCTTCCCTCCCTCACCTCGGCATCTTCTCGGACGAGGCGCACCACACCTATGGGCAGTCCTTGGAAGCCGAGCTGAAAAAAGTCCGGAAGACCGTAGACTACCTCGCCGCGAACACCAAAGTCATCGCCGTCGTCAACACCACCGGCACGCCGTACTTCCGCCGGCAACCGCTGAAGGACGTGGTCATCTGGTACGGCCTTTCCGAAGGGATTCGAGACAACATCTTGAAAGACGTCTCGGAAAACATTCACGCGTTCGATTTCGAAGGGACCACGGGCGCTTACGTCAGTCACGTGATCGAAGACTTTTTCAAGGACTACGGCTCTGCCCGGCTCCCCAACGGAGCGCCGGCAAAGCTGGCGATCTACTTCCCGCAGACCAACGACCTGGAAGAACTGCGCCCCGTCATCGACGCGGCCCTGATCAGGACCGGTCAGTCACCGGCTCTTTGCCTTCGAAACACCTCGGACTCGCGGAAAGAAGAGGTGGACGCATTCAATCGCCTCAACGATCCGGGCGCTCCGCACCGCGTGATCCTGCTCGTGAACAAGGGGACCGAAGGCTGGAACTGCCCAAGCCTCTTCGCGTGCGCGCTGGCGCGGCGGCTCAAGAGCAGCAACAACTTCGTCCTTCAGGCCGCGACCCGCTGCCTGCGCCAGGTGCCCGGGAACCACATGAAAGCTCGGATCTACCTGTCGCGGGACAACCAGTCGATCCTCGAGCGGCAGCTCCAGGAGACGTACGGCGAAACCATCGCCGATCTCAACCGCGCCACGCGTCAAACCGCATCAGCGCGCCTCATCTTGAGAAAGCGCGACCGCCCCCCTGTCAAGTTGACGCGCCTCGTGCGGACCGTGGTGCCAACGCGGCCCGCGTTCGCGGTGCTTCGCCTCGAACGGCCCAAAACCGAGCAGTCGTCGGTTCTCGTTCGATCAGTTCTGGACATCGCTGCCCAGCCCGGGCTGCGGCGCCTGCTCCAGCAGGTCGGCGACGCCATACAGATCGAAGGCGAGCCCGACACGTTGGACATCTACGAGGCCGCCGTCCACCTGACCTCCGTCTTTCGCCTTGACACATGGGCGCTCTACGACGAATTGAAGCGGCTGTACGCGGACCACGGTGAGGTTCCAGTCGCGCACCTCGGCGCCCTGGCCGAACAGATCGCCGAGCAGACTCGACACTATGAGGTTCGCGAGGAGAAAGTCGAGTGGGCGCTCGCCATCGTAAAGCCTGAAGGGTTCAGCAGGGCTATGGATCCTGACGGGACGGAGATCTACATCGCGGAAATCACCTATCCGAAGGACCGTGAACGCCTTCTTCTTCACGCGAACAAACTGCTGCGCGAGAACCCCGCTGACTTCGGTTTCCATTACGACCCCTACAACTTCGACTCAACGCCGGAGATGGAGTTTTTTCAGCAAGTTTTGAGGGAACTCAACGTTCGTCCCGCCGAAGTGGAAGACATTTACTTCACCGGCGGGTTGACCGACCCCGCGAAAACCGATTTCTACGTCGAGTACCGAGGAGAGGACGGCCGCTGGCACCGGTACACGCCCGACTTCGTCATTCGCAAGCGGACCGGCAGGGTGCTCGTCATCGAGATCAAAGACGCCCGATTCGAGAGCGTCACCGGCGAAGACGTGCGGCGGTTCAGCCGAAACGAGCCACCGCTGAGCAACGAAGGATGCAAGGCGATCGCGCTGAAGAAGTTGGAACGCCTCAATCCCGATCGGCTCAAGTACGAGCTGATCTTCGTGAGGACCGGCATCACCTACGATCAACTCGCAGAAGTGCGGCGGTTCGTGCGGGAGCCGGAGCGGATGTTCGATCGAGACAAAACGGTCGCGCAAAAGCTGAAGGAGCTGGTGCTGCAAGCCAACGGCACTAACGTACGACGAATCATCCTGTTCGGCTCTCGTGCTCGCGGGGACGCGCGTCCGGACAGCGACTTCGACCTGCTGGTCGTGCTTGGCAACATCAACCCGACGGAAAAGCGATCGTACCGGCTCACGCTCTATCGCGCGCTCCAAGGCGCAGGCGTGGTGGTCGAGCCCTGGGTGATGTCGGAGGAGGAGTTCGAGGAAACGAAAGCGGTCATCGGTGGTCTGGCCTACCCGGCCTGGAAAGAAGGAGTCGTCCTCTACCCTTGAGAACTCCCGAGCAGGTCCGGTGGGACTGGGTGAAGTTGTGGCTCGCCAAGGCCGAGGACGACCTTCTTGCCGGCGAGCTGATCCTGAAAGGGACAATGTCTTCATATGACGCCGTCGGTTTTCACGCGCAGCAAGCCGCGGAGAAATCCTTGAAGGCGCTCCTGATCAGGCACCAGGTAGAGTTCAGCAAGACCCACAACCTCGGCGAGCTACTGCGGCTGGCCGAACCAGTGGCTCCAGGGATCGCGGGGGAGCTGGCCGACGCTGAGGCACTCACGCCGTATGCCGTCGATAGTCGGTATCCGTCCGAGGAGCCGCCGATGGGTCGAGAAGAGGCAACTCGTCAACCTGGCGTTGCCCGGAAGGTCCTGACCGCTACCACCTCCCGGTTGAGGCCCTACCTCGACGCCGGGAGGCCAGGTGGATAGGCTTTAAGAATGGCTAAGGTTCTCAAGAAGAAGGTTTCCGAAAAGCAGAAGAGGGGCCATGTCTCCTCAAAACAATCGGCCCCGCCCGTCCCCCCGAAGAAGCAGGAAGTCAGCGTCACCGCCGCCAAAGGACGGCCGATGCTCACGTGGGTCGGCAAGCGGCCGCTACGGCACGTCGTCGCCTTTCCGGCTCAGCATGTGGAGAATTTCGATCCCGTCGGAGACGCGGCGAAACGAAGCGGAGACATCTGGAAGGATTGGCCGGACAGCTATCCACGAGGTGGGCTTCTCTTCCATGGCGACAACAAAGAGGTGCTCGCCCATCTCTTGGCCAACGGCTTCCGAGGCAAAGTGAATCTCATCTACATCGACCCACCGTTCGACTCCGGCGCCGACTACGTCCGCAAGGTGAGCCTCCGCGGGGCCAAGGGCACAGCCAAGCTCGACGGCGAGACCTACACCCTCGGCGAGCAGCTCCAGTACACCGACATCTGGGCCAATGACAACTACCTCCAGTTCATGTACGAGCGGTTGCTACTGCTGAAGGAACTCCTGGCTGAAGATGGAAGCATAGCGTTGCATTGCGATGCGAAAAGAAATTACTATCTCCGAATCCTTCTCGAGGAAGTCTTCGGCGCTGATAATTTTCGCGGAGAAATAATCGTCCGGGCCGGGGTCAAAAACGTCCAGTCACAATTTGAGGAGATGTCCAATATTACTTTGGGAAGCAATACCATATTCCTCTTCTCTAAGGCGCGGGATACCAAGTACCGACGATTGCAAACGATCTCCGACGATTACGAACCCGGAAAATGGGATACATTTTGGCGAGGAACTGAACGGCCAACAATGCGTTATGAGCTGCTCGGCCACAAGCCAGATTCTGGACAGTGGCGATGGGAAGAAGACCGTGCCAAAGAAGCCATTCGCAATTACGAAAAGTTTGTTCGGGAGTTCAAGGACCGTTATTCGTTGGATAAGTATTACCTTCTGGAGTTAGAACACGGCCGCGATCTCGACTTTGTTCGTAAATCCGAAGATGGAGTTGTTCAATACTACGTCCCACCACGAAAATACAAACTACTGAGTAATGTATGGCTCGACTTGCCTTATAGGGGAACTGAAACGGATTATCCGACGGAGAAGAATGAGACGATCGTGCGCAGGCTGGTGGAATGGATTACTAACCCCGGTAGCATCGTCCTCGATTGTTTCGTCGGCTCCGGAACCACCGCGGCCGTCGCGCAGAAGCTTGGTCGGCGGTGGATTGCCTGCGACATCAACAAAGGGGCGATCCAAACCACGAGCAAGCGTCTCCAGTCCATCATTCAGGAGCAGATCGAGCAAACGCGCAAACCCAAGCAGGGATCTCTGGAGGGACTTGACCAGGACAACGAAGCGTTGGAGCCAGCGCAACTCTCATTCGCCGTCTACCGCGTCAACGATTATGACCTGACGATTCAGCACAACGAGGCTGTCAACCTCGCCTGCGAACATCTTGGCGTAACGCGGACTCGGACCGATCAATATTTCGACGGGACTCTCGGAAAGAAGTTGGTGAAGGTGGTTCAATTCACCCACCCGCTGACGCTGCTCGACCTGGAGGAACTCAAGCGCGAGTTGGACGCGCGGCCCGAGGAAGACCGCTCGGTTGTGCTTGTCTGTCTTGGCAAAGAACCGGCCGCGGGCGCGTGGATCGAGGACTGGAACAGGTTACGCAGGGGACACGCAGCGATTAACCGGGTCGAGGTCATCGAGCTGCGGACAGACCCGAAGTACGGCAAGTTCTTCCAGCACCAGCCGGCGCGTTCGAAGGTCAAGGTCGCGCAAAAGAAGCACGCCGTCGTGGTGGAGATAGAAGACTTCATCTCCCCCACCATTATCGAACGCCTGCACGATCAAGCCGGGCTCTTGAAGCCCAAGATCGACGACTGGAGGGCAATGGTCGATTGCGTACTGATTGACCCGGACTACGACGGCAAGGTCTTCCGTATCGGCCTCTCAGATGTCCCGGAGCGGAAGACGGACCTTGTGGCAGGGCGTTATGAGATCGCCCTGGTCAGTGGTAGAAACACTATCGCCGTCAAGATTATTGACATGCTCGGTGAAGAAGTTTTAGTCACTCATCCCATCTGATTGACATCCCTTACTGGCCACTTTCCGACCAACGGCAAGCCCTCGTTTGTGATTGACGAAAGCAAAAGAGATGTGAGACAACCTTTGCCTAACGACGGCGTCCTCGTTACGAACCGGCCCTGAAGCCAAAGGGAAGGCTTGATAGTGAAAATGCTCGCCCCGGCTCTTGGAGTCTTCCTCTTCCTCGGAGAAGTCGCAGCAACTCCCTTCCCTTCGTGTACCTCTCGCCGAGAGGTGAGAGGCAGGCGCCAAAACGACAACGCGGTGTCCCCGCTCGTGGGGCAAGCAGCCTGACGGGCCCAAGCAGTGCACCCCTCACAGGACGACCACATCATCCTCGTTGGTCCAGAAGTGGGAGAACTCCGCGATGGTCATATCTCACTCTGTGTACACGGCCTTCCGAGAATTGGAGCAGTCCAGATGGCAGCAGATCGCCAGCGAATATGAAGGCGCGCTCGGCGATTTCAATCAACAGGCAATCGAGCCGCTGCTGGATGCGGTGGGCGCAGGCCCCGAGATGCGATTGTTGGATGTCGCGACCGGCCCCGGGTTTGCGGCCGCGGCGGCGTGGAAGCGGGGGGCCAGCGTGACTGGGATTGACTTCTCGCCGCCCATGTTGGCCGTGGCGCGCCAGCGGAATCCCAGCATCGAATTCGTCGAAGGTGACGCCGAAGCGTTGCCGTTTCGTGATGGCTCATTTCACGCGCTGGCCATGAATTTCGGAATGTTTCACCTCGCGCGCCCTGATCAGGCGTTGGAGGAGGGGTATCGGGTCCTCCTGCCACAAGGACGGATTGCCTTCACCGTGTACGCGCCACCGGAGGAATCGATGGCCATTTGCATCGCGCTCGGCGCTGTCCGAGTCCACGGGACCATGGACGTCCCATTACCCGAAGGACCCCCCTTTTTCCGTTTTAGTGACCCGGAGGAATGCCATCGCGCGCTTCAGAACATTGGGTTCGTGAATTCGCGTGTTGTCAAAGTTCCACAAGTGTGGCGGCTTCCCTCCCCTGACGCGCTCTTTGACCTCATGCTCTCGAGCACGGTACGAGTGGCGGCGCTGCTCCGCGCCCAGACGTTGGACGCGTTGAGGGCGATTCGAAAAGCCATGCGCGAGGCGGCCACGGCCTACCTCACTAACGACGGCGGGATCGAGCTTCCGATGCCGGCAATGCTGACCTCAGCGACAAAACCAGTGGACGCTGAAGAGAAGCCGTAGTGATCAATTTTGGCACTGTTCCCCCTCGGCCGGCCTGATCAAGCATGAGTCTTGGGCATACGGGTGCCCGACCCCCGGGGCCGGATGGGTCGCGGAACCCCGGTGAGGCTGCGGCATTCGCTATTGTTCTTCGCCGATTTCGGGGACAGGGCATTTTTGGCTGTGCCACCGCGCGAAGGCGCCCCCCAAATCTCAAGGGTGAGCGTGGCCGAGTCCAAAAAAGCTTTAAAATCTGGCAAGATTCATGCAGTCCTCTTAGCTGATGACGCATCAGACAAAGGGCAGCCATGACTGAAGGTCTTCAATTCAACGCGGAGGTAGCCCGCCGGGTCGAGGAGCTGTATAAAACCCCTGACGTGGTTGCCCAACGGCAACTCGTTCTCAGGACACTCGGCCTCAGCCTCGGTGAGCGCGTGCTTGACATCGGCTCGGGCCCTGGACTCCTCGCGCTTGACATGGGTCTGGCCGTCGGACCGACTGGAAAAGTGTGTGGGATTGATATCAGTGAGGACATGCTCCTCATGTCTCGCGGGCGCTGTGCCGGGTTGCCATGGGTTGAGTTTCACGCCGGCGATGTGACCGGGCTCCCGTTCCCGGATAATTCCTTCGATGTCGCGGTGGCGACACAGGTCTACGAATACGTCGGTGATATGACCACAGCGCTCGCGGAGCTTTGCCGGGTGCTCCGCCCGGGTGGCCGCGCGCTCATCCTGGACACAGATTGGGACTCCATTGTGTGGCACTCCTCAGATCGAGCGCGGATGGAGCGTGTCCTTCTCGCATGGGACGAGCACTTGGACGACCCGCATCTGCCGCGCACGCTCGCGCTCAGGCTGGCTCGAGCCGGGCTTCAGCTCGAGCGCCACGAGGTGATTCCCCTGTGCAACCCTCGCTACCAGCCCAACACGTACAGTCATGGGATCATCAGGGAGATCGTGTCGTTCGTCGCAGGCAAAGGCGTGAGCAAAGAAGAAGCCCAGGCGTGGGCGGATGATCTTCGAACGCTCGGTGAAGCAGGATCCTACTTCTTCAGTTTGAATCGCTACCTTTTCCTCGCTGTCAAACCCGAGGAGGCGCAACCTGAGTCCGCTCAGCCCGTGTTCACCGATCCTCAAGCCGAAAAGGCTGAGATAGCCAGACTCGAGGCCACGAGAGCTGAACGGGCCAGAATCGAGACGCTTAGGCAGCAAGCTGACCAGCTTGCGGCCAGTAATGTCGACGCCCTGAACGCCGAGGCGGCCAGACTTGAGGCGGCCCAAGCCGAGGCCGCAAACATCGAAGCCATGAGGCAAGAGGCCGCCCAACTTGAAGCAAACAATGCTGAAGCGAGCCTAGTGGAATCGGCCAGACTGGCGGCGGCTCGAGCGGAGGCTTCGAAGATCGAAGCGCTCAGGCACGAGGCCGAAAGACTGGAGGCCACGAACGCGGAGGCCGCGAGAGCCGAGGCAGCCAGACTGGAGGCCGCCCGAATCGAGGCCGCAAGGATTGGAGCCTTGCAGCGAGAAGCCGCGCAGCTCAAGGCTGGAAACGCGGAGGCCGCGAGAATCGAGACTGTAAAACTCGAGGCGGCCAGACTTGAGGCGGCCCAAGCCGAGACCGCAAACATCGAAGCCATGAGGCAAGAGGCCGCCGAACTTGAAGCAAAGAATGCTGAAGCGAGCCGCGTGGAACCCGCCAGACTGGCCGCGGCTCGAGCGGAGGCTTCGAAGATCGAAGCGCTCAGGCGCGAGGCCGAAACACTCGAGGCCGCGAACGCGGAGTCAGCGAGAGTTGAGGCAGCCAGATTTGCCGCCGCTCGCGCTGAGGCGGCGAGAATCGGGGCAGAGAAAATCCAGGCAGCCAGAGCCGAGGCGATAAGGCAGGACCCCGCGCGGACCGAAGCGGCGCGGTTGGCGGCCTCGAGGGCCGAGGCAGCCAGGCTCGGGGCAGCAAAAGCCGACGCCGCCCGCGCGGCCGCGGTCAAGCCCGACGTGGTCAAACCGGCGGCCAAGCCAGAACAGAAATTACAGCCGCTCAAGCCAGCGATCACAAAAGCCGAGGTCGTGAAGCCGGAATCTGTCACACCTGACCCACCCAAGCCAGACAGCACGAAGCAGAAGTCGCGGCCGCAGAGCAAAGAAGAAATTATCTGGGTCGATTAGTTACAGCGCGGGCACCCGGCCCTTGACGCCACCGGTGTCAAGGGGTAGCGTCGTAGACTTTCCCCCACTGCCAGCCGAGTGAAGGCACCACTCAAGCGTTCCACTTGAAAAGCGCTCCCCAAAGGCTTATACGTTAAAGGCTGGATCTCCAAGGGACCTCTTTGCGCTGACGGCATATCCGGCCGGTTTGAGGAGTCTCAACGCGCCACGTGGTTGGACAGAAAAGGAGAGATCGATGAGCGTTGCCGTCTACACCTCAACAGTCAGAATCGAACGGGTCCGTGGACCGCTCAGAAAAGCGTTTCTCCCTGAAGAGCCCGAGCCGATCCTGTTCGGGGTGCACGGAGCGGTGGCTGATCACTACGGTGTAAATATTAAGGAGCACACGCCGCACGCCACCACGCTCGACTACCTGGTCGCGGCCGCCGGAGGGTGACTCACCGGAACCTTCGGGGGCGCGCTGGAGGCGCGCAAAATTCCTGCCGGCGAAGGGCGGTTGATCGCCGACGTGACCGGAGAGATTGAGAAGGACGACCGGGTGCTCCTGGTCAAACGCATTCATGTCCGCTACCGCCTGAAGTTACAGCCCGACCAACGCGAAGCTGCCGAGCGAGTCCATGCGATCCACGCCGATTACTGCCCGGTGGCCCGCACCATCAAAGGGTGCGTGGCGATCACCACGGAGCTCCACTTGGAGAACGGCTAGCTCGTCACCTCTGCGGTCAGACAGGGGCAAGCGCGAACCCAAGACCGTCGGGTGAGGTCCAAGATTTTTGTCTTGACAGGACCGTCTCCGCCGGATAGCGTTCTTGCCAGCACTGGTAGTGGATGCACTCTCGCTTTCGTCCTCCAAGTCAATTAATTCAATAAGAAACACGGCGCCCGAAGTCGCTCAGCCTCACGTCCTGGTCCCCAGAGGTCGAGAGGGTCCATGAAGCTCGTGACACGGTGGTGGTCCCACAGGGAATTCACGCTCCTCCAGAAGTTCTCGTTTCTTAGTTTTCTGTGCATTTTTGCGGTGACCGTCGCAGTCAGCGCCTCTGTTGCGGAGTTCTTCAGTCGTCAGCTTGTCAGGCATGATGCCGAGGTCATCGCTGACCTGACCCGTATCATCGTCACCCGGAGCCTCCCCGCCTCGTTGTTCACGCAGTTCCCTCCTCCCGAACCCTCTCTCTTCGAGACGGCGGTTGCCGAGATCGCCGACACAGCCAACATTTTCCGCGTTATCCTCTACAACGCCCGAGGCACCATCCTCTGGTCTGACGATCCCTCTTTGATCGGTCGAAGCTTTCCGCATAATCGAGAGCTTCAGGAGGCCCTCCGGGGAACGATCAGGGACCACATCGTTCGTCCCGGGAAAGAGGAGCATCAAGGCGCCCTCCGCTCTTTTGGCCGCCTTGAAGAAGTTTATATTCCCCTGCGTTATGAAAAGGACGGGCCCATCGTCGGCGCCCTGGAGATCTATAGACATCCCCCGGGACTCTTTGCCGCTCTCGATCGTGGCCTGGCCGTGGTCTGGATCCTTGGAGGTGGCGGTGGACTTCTCCTCTATCTCGGCCTCCTTGGAATTGTGAGGCGATCCTCCCGAACGCAAGAAACTCTGAGGAAGGACCTCGCGGCTTACACCTCCACCCTGGAGGAGCGAGTGGCCGAGCGAACGGAAGAGCTGGCCCATCGAACTGCGGCTCTCGCCACCCTCTACGCAGTCTCGAGCACCATCAACCAGAGTCTTTACATTCAAACCATTCTGGACCGGGCACTCCAGCAAGTCCTTGAGATCAAGGGGTATTGCGCAGCGTGGATCCACGTGCGGGCCGATGTCCACGGGGGCTGTCCCACCCTGGCCAGCCGAGGTGTTTCACCGGAGTTCGCGAAGTTTCTCTCAGAGGAGAGGTCTCCGGGTGGCAAAGGTGGACAGGTCATGCAGACGGGGGAGCCCTTGATCCTCTATGTGGACCCCGACGGTCCCCCCGGTGAGACGGGGTGGTTACAACGCGAAGGGGTTCGCGCCATCGCTTTTCTGCCGATCCCGCTCCACGATAGACCTATCGGGACCTTAAACGTCGCCCGCCGGAGTCAGTACCGCTTTACCACGGAGGATGCCCGGCTCCTCTCTTCCGTTGCTCAGCAGATTGGCATCGCGATTGGGAACGCGAGGCTCTACGAGGCAGCGCGCCAACGCGAAGAAGAGGCGCGAATCCTGTATGAGACCACGCGAAAGCTCGGATATCAGACCGAGTTGGATACGCTCCTCACCGTGATAATCGAAGGCGCGGTCAAGATCACTCACGCGTCGTTTGGCGGTGTGGGGTTCCCTGAAGGCGATGACATCGCCACCCGACGCCTCTTTCCGGGCACAGAGGCCCTGACAATCCATCACAAAATCTCCCACAGTGTTCTCGGCTATACCTACACCTCAGGCCACCCCCAGATTGTCGACGACGTGGCGCGCGACCCGAGGATCAATCACGAGATGGCTCAGGCTGTGGGTCTTAAGAACGGGATCTTCGCGCCACTACGGGTTGCCGGAGAGATCATCGGAGTGGTGTATGCCTGCAATAATGAGACGGGGGCGTTCACTGAGCACGACCTCGTCCTCCTGACGACCTTCGCCAATCACGCGGCGGCTGCGATTGAAAACAGCCGACTCCATGCCGAGACCCTCAAACGCGAGAGGGAAGCCTCCATCCTCTACCGCACGTGCACGCGCCTTCCGGGGCAGACGGACCGAGAGGCCCTGCTGACTACAATTGTCGAGGGGGCCATCGAGATCACCAACGCGACATGCGGGATGATCGGGGAGCGGATCGGCGAGGAGATCGTCGCGCGCTCGTTCGTCGCCTTCCCCCTCACTCCGGGAGAGACGGAAATCCGTCTGCCCCTGACCGACAACGCGGTGGCACTGACCTATGGAACAGGGGAACCCGTTATCATCAATGATCTCAACCGCTCGTCCTGCGCCCCCCCCATCCGAGCTATGATGGCGGCGCGGGGCGTGAGGAACTTCATCTGCGTCCCTCTCAAGAGTAAGAATGCGGTCCTCGGGGTCATCAAGGTCTGCAACAAAACTGGCGACGCTCTCTTCACGGGCGACGATCTGCGGCTCCTGACCACCTTCGCCACCCAGGCGGCGATGATTCTCGACAATGTCCGGCTCTTCCATGAGAGCAGAACGATCAGAGAGCACCTGGAGCATCTCATCGGAAGCTCGGTCGATGCGATCGTGACCGTTGATCCCCGCGGCCTGCTGACCTTTGTCAGCCAGGGCGGGGAGCAGATGTTCGGCTACGGCCGGGAAGAGGTTGCAGGAGCCTCGGTCCTCTCCTATTGGGTCAACGGGCGGAAAGAGTTTCGGCCGTTTCGAAAGCTCCTGGCGCACAAAGGTCGGGTGCAAAACTACGAAACTGAGCTGTTCGCCGCGAACCGGAAGATTCTCTCCGTGAATATCTCCGCCTCCCTGCTTCACAACGCCGCGGGGCGGGTCACCGGGGCGCTCGCCGTGATCAAGGACGTCACCAACCTCCGGAAACTTCACGAACAGATGATCAGGTCCGAGCGCCTTGCCGCTACCGGACTGCTGGCAGCGGGCGTTGCCCATGAAGTCGGAAACCCTCTCGCGTGCGTCTCCTCGCTCGCCCAGGTCCTGCTCGTCCGCACATCCGACCCCCCGATTCGGCAAGGCCTCGCGGACATCCTGAACCATGCGGGACGGATCCAGAAGATCGTCTGCGATCTCACTCACCTCGCCCGGCCGGCGCCGTTCAAGTTCCGGGAGAGCGCGCTCGGCGAGATCGTGCAGAACGCCGTGGCGCTGGCGCGGCACAATCCCGCTGCCCGGAAGATGACCGTCGTCACCGTTTTTGATCCCAGTCTGCCTGCCGTTCGCGTTGTTCCGGACCAGCTCCTGCAGGTCTTCCTGAACCTCATCTTGAACTCCGGCGAGGCCGGGGGCGACCTGACCATCGAGGTCGCGCTCCACGGCAACCAGGCGCGGGCCGTCTTTACTGATACCGGTAGGGGCATGTCTGCCGACGAGCTTCGCAGGATCTTCGATCCCTTCTACTCGACGAAAGACAACGAGAGCCACCTTGGGTTGGGACTCTTTGTCAGTCACGAAATTGTTCGTCAGCACGGAGGCATCCTTCAGGCGGAGAGCGAACCTGGCCGGGGCGCGACGTTCACCCTCACTCTGCCGGTGGAACGGTAGACTGAACAGACAGGAGGAGCCAATGGCGACGTCCATCCTGCTCGTCGACGACGAGAAAACGATTCATGAAACGCTGGGTTGGTTCCTGGAGGAGGAAGGCTATAAGGTCTGGACGGCCGAGAGCGGCGAAAAGGCCGTGGCGCTCTTGGAGGAGCGGGAGTTCGATGTGATCATCACCGATATTCTCATGCCCGGCATCAGCGGCATGCAGGTTCTCGACAAGGCCTCTACGCTGAACCCCCGGGCTTCGGTGATGCTGCTCACCGCCTACGGGACAGTCGAAACGGCGATCGAGGCCCTGCGGAAGGGGGCGTGTGATTATATCCTGAAGCCCTTCGTGCTAGAAGAGCTGAAGCTTCGAATCCAGCGTCTGGTGCAGTATCAGGCCGCACTCCAAGAAAATCAACTGCTCCAGCGCGCCCTCAATCATCTCACGCCTGCCGGGACCATCCTCGGAGAGAGCCCCGCGATTCGCACGGTGCGCGAGCAGATTGCAAAGATCGCTCGCACGCCCTCGAACGTCCTGATCACGGGAGAAAGCGGAACTGGAAAGGAGCTCACTGCGCATGCGATCCACGCAGCAAGCGCTCGACGGGGGCGACCGTTCGTTCCGATCAACTGCGGGGCGATCCCTGAGGCGCTCCTCGAAAGCCAGCTCTTCGGCCATGTCAAGGGGGCGTTCACGAGCGCCGTGCAATCTAGCCCCGGCCTCTTTGTCGTTGCCGACCAGGGGACCCTGTTCCTCGACGAGATCGGCGAGCTACCTCTCTCCCTCCAGGTGAAGCTGTTGCGGGTCATTGAGGAGAGGGAGGTCTGGGCCGTTGGACGGACGAAGCCCGTGCGAGTCGACGTCCGCATCATCGCGAGCAGCAATCGTGACCTTCTCAACGAGGTGGAATCCGGACGGTTCCGCGAAGATCTCTTCTATCGTTTGAACGTCGTCCACATTGCCCTTCCTCCGCTCCGAGAGCGTCGAGCCGACATCCCCGCGCTCGTCGACCACTTCATCCACAAGCTCAACGCGAAGCTCGCCACGAAATATCTCGGCGTGGGCCGCGAAGCCCTCCGTGTCTTGATGAGCCACCACTGGAAGGGAAACGTCCGGGAGTTGGAGAACGTCCTTGAGCGCGCGATGATTCTAGGGGAGGGTAACGTGATCTCGCTCCAGCACCTTCCCAAGGACCTTGTGGCTCCCGGGGCTGGACTCTCCAACATTGAGACCCTGAAGGACGCCGCGCAGCGGTTTGAGCGCCAGCACATTCTTGAGATCCTGGCACTGGCCCAATTCGATAAAAAAGAGGCCGCCAGGTTACTTGGGATCAGCCTCGCGTCGCTCTATCGAAAGCTTGACGGCCTGCCTTCGTAGCTGTTCCTTCACCCAGAAGCGAAACGCTGGGGCGCACACGTGCAGCTCCACACGCAATGCTGCCGTGATGTGTCCTGCTCCGAGGGAGCCAAGATCGTCGGGGCGCTGGCTCACTCGTCCGCGCCCCAACCGCGAGAAGGGGAAGAGCTTACAGCGACCGCAGGAAGTTCAGGACGTCCTGCTTGTCCCACTCCGAGAGCCGGTTGAAGTTGTCGATGACCTTGTTAGCCTCTGACGCTTTGAACTTGAAGTTCCCGTCACTCTTGTGCTCCCGGATCGCCTGGAGCAGATCGTCCGTGCGCCCGTCGTGGAGGAAGAAGATGCGCTGGCCGAGATGAACCCGCAGGTGGCGTTTGTGATGAAAGACGGCGGCCTCAATCAGGCCAGAGGTTATGGCTCAGGTCTCAATTCTGAGAATCGATCGTTGGTTTTTCTCTGATATGAGAGAGAAAAAGATTGACGATCCCCCACTATCAGTCACATCTGGGTGGTAAGTATTCGAGTGATCGACTTTCGCTCCTGCACGATTCGAAAACTTAGCTGGCACAGAAGTTGCCCGACATACCGCTTTTGGTTTTGAAGGCTATTCATAAAGCAGACCAGCCATAGAAGTGTATTCGCTATTGCAAACCAAGTATTTGCAAGCGAGAAGGATGTGAACCATCTCCGGATTCGCCGCGCCTGTTCATTCTTGCAATTGAGAAATTGAGAAGATGTCCCGCGCCCCAGAGAAAGGAGATGTGATATGCGCTTGCTGAGATACCGTCAGAGTAATCTGGCGCTGACCGCGTTGAAGAACCGGCAGGAGGTCGTCCGAGCCAGGTTGAGCCGGCGCTCACCCAGGCGCAACTTCTCAACGCTGATCGTTGCACAGTTCATCTCTTCTCATGATTGAGAAAAAGATAGTGCCTCCTCATAGAATGTTTCTCGGCCTTGAGAAAATCCGATTTCCGCGTTTTGCACAAGAGTTCTTCCACATGGTTCAGTTGAATTAGTCTTGAAGGGCTCCAGTAGTTCAATCGCATCAATTTTTGTCTGGATTTCGCCGGCGCCCCATTTCTGGCATAGCGTCTGCTAAGCGTCGCTACGGAGTCTGACGACTAATCGAGGCGAGATGCTAGTCCTTCGTGGGTTTCTTTTTTGTAGAGGGGGGAAAAGTGAGATGAACACGGCCACTACTCAACGATTGCGTTTCCCGCTCACCGCCTGCACGAGCCTCCGGTCCTTTATCGCGGCTGTCCTGATCCTGGGAGTGATGCTGGCATTTTCCCCATCCGGCGTCGAGGCGGCGATCAGTTGCGCCCGAACCATTACAGCCGATGTGGTTGCGCTGGATCAGGCCTTCTTCTGGAATCGCCTGGGGGCCGTGGAACCTCAGGGGATGATCTTCGCGCTCAAAGGGGACGTGGTTCCCATCAGCGGAAGCGCACTCAGTGCCGGCAACGTCCAGTTGCGCGAGGGCAAGCGGGCCCGGCCCTTAGTGCTCCGCATGAACGTGGGCGATTGCCTGCAGGTCAACTTCCAGAACCTGCTGAATCCGGTGCGAGTGGATGACGAGCAGCCGGCGACACGCAGCGCGGGAGTCCACGTCATCGGCATGCAGTTGGTCGGGAGCATCGCCTCTGACGGCTCCAACGTGGGAAGGAACGTGAGCAGCTTGGTCAATCCAGGCGGCTCGGCCACCTATAAATTCTTCGCCGAGCGGGAGGGCGGCCACGTCCTCTACAGCACTGCGGCCAACACGGGTGGCGAAGGTGACGGCGGTTCCATCAGCGCGGGCCTTTTTGGCGGCGTCATGGTCGAGCCCAAAGGCGCTGAGTGGTATCGGAACCAGCTGACCGCGGCAGACCTTCAACTGGCGAAGACCGGCCAGACTGCCGACGGGCATCCGATCATCAACTACAACGCGGTCTATCCGGTCGGTCATCCGCGCGCGGGGCTGCCCATCCTCAAGATGCTTCAGAATAACAAGATCGTGCACTCTGATGTCTACGCCATCATCACCGGGCCCAACGCCGGCCGCTTCCCAGCCGGAACATTCACCAAGAACCCTGTGCTTCCTGACCGCGAACAGCCCTTCCGAGAGTACGCGATCTTTTATCACGACGAAATCGGCGCGATCGACGCCTTTCCCGGTTTCTTCGAGGATCCGGTGTTCAGCCACACGCTGCACAGTGTGAGGGACGGGTTCGCCCACAACTATGGGACGGCAGGGATCGGCTCTGAGATCCTCGCCAACCGCCTCGGCGTCGGTCCGATGTGGCAGTGCACCGAGTGCAAGTACGAGGAATTCTTCCTCTCTGCGTGGACAATCGGCGATCCCGCCATGGTCGTGGACATTCCGGCCAACGCCGGCCTGGAAAACCTCGCGCCCGGCCAGGTACCCAACCCGGCGAATCTCGGGCCCAAGGCCACGAAAGCGCTCTACCCCGACGATCCATCGAACGTCATGCACGGCTATATCGGGGACCACACGAAGTTCAGGATCCTCCATGCCGGGCCGAAAGAGCACCACATCCACCACCAGCACACTCACCAGTGGGTCCACACCCCGGACAGCGACAACTCCGCCTACCTCGACAGCCAGGCCATCGGCCCAGGCAGCTCCTTCACCCTTGAGATGACCTACGACGGGGCGGGCAACCGGAACCAGGCGCTGGGCGATTCGATCTTCCACTGCCACTTCTACCCTCATTTCGCCATGGGGATGTGGTCGCTTTGGCGCGTTCACGATGTCTTCGAGGCCGGAACCGTGCTGGACAACGACGGCCGCCCGGCAGCCGGCTCGCGCGCTCTGCCCGATGCCGAGATTCTCGCCGGCACGCCGATCCCCGCTGTCGTCCCGCTGCCCACGCTCGCCATGGCGCCGCTCCCTGAGGCTCAGGTCGAGATCGTGAACGGCCAAGTGGTCGTGCAGGGCGTTGGAAACCCCGGCTATCCGTTCTTTGTCCCCGCGGTGGCCGGCCATCGTCCCCCGCACCCGCCGCTTGATACCGTGGACGACGGCGGTCTGCCGCGCCACGTCATCGTCGGGGGAACGTTCAATCAGGTGCAGACCCGCCTGGACTTCAGCAAGGAGCTGCTCACCGCTGACGCGTTCGCCATTCCTGAGACGG
The DNA here is from genome assembly GCA_035288345.1 of Candidatus Methylomirabilota bacterium. Taxonomy (GTDB): domain Bacteria; phylum Methylomirabilota; class Methylomirabilia; order Rokubacteriales; family DATEAO01; genus DATEAO01. The sequence goes on from DATEAO010000464.1 coordinate 17,710, forward strand.
GAACGCCGACCGAGCTCGACGCCATAGCGTTCCACGCAGAGCGTTTGCACCCAAGCTTCAAGCCTAATGGCGCGGCGGCCAACTTCGTGACCAACGGCCTGCCTCGGGGTCCGGTGGCGGGAGCGCCGTTCGCTGACCCGTGCGTGGACGACAACGGCAACGCAGTCGGCGCGAACCGCCTCTACAAGGCGGCGGACATTCAGATGGACGTGGTCCTCAACAAGGCAGGGTGGCACAACCCCCAGCACCGTTTCATCACGCTCTGGGAGGACGTCGCCCCCACCCTCAGCGGAGCCAGACCGCCCCAGCCGTTTTTCTTCCGTGCG
>DATEAO010000465.1:0-27424 GCA_035288345.1 Candidatus Methylomirabilota bacterium
TCCTGAGCCAGCGTGCGGGTGATGCGGTAGAGCACGCCGATGCGATCGAGACATTTCACCTCGATCACGGTGTAATGATCAGAGAGCTGAGTATCGACCGCCACCTTCGCCGCGCCTGCCACCGGTTCGGCCTTCTGCCGCTGACCCTGGCGAAGCTCGAGCAGGGTGTCCACCGACACGCTCCCCTCCAGCACCTGACGCAGGTCCTGGAGGAAGCGCCCCCATCGGAACTCGTCCATCACCGCCTCGCCGTGAGCGTCGTTCACCTGGAACGTGTCCACCGCCACCCCGTCAGCGCGCGTGTAGATCTGCGCCGACAGGATGTTGATGGCGTTGGCCGCGAGTGTGCCGGCGATGAGTGAAAAGAGGCCCGGATGATCCCGTGTCACCACCACGAGACCCGAAAAGCCGAGGTCAGGGTGATGGAAACACTCCGTGGCAAACGGCTCGCTCTCCAGCCGTTGGACCAGACGGATGTGGGCGGCGATGCGTTGGACCGACGTGGTGGAGAGATACCGATCAGAGAGTCCGTTGACGTGAGCGGCGGCGATCGCCCGCGGAGATTCTCCGCCCAGCGCTTCCCAAACTTTGAGCGTGAGGCTCTCTCGGTCCGGCGTTTCGGGGCGTCCTCCCTCGAGGTGCGCAAGCGTTCGGGCAAAGAGCTCTCTCAGGATCGAGGCTCGCCAGCCCGTCATGATCCCTGGCCCGACAGCTTTGGTGTCGGCATACGTGAGGAGATAGAGCATCCGAAGCCATTGAGCGTTCCCCGAGGCTTGGGCCAGCCGCTCGATCGTCTTGGGGTCCGCCAGGTCGCGTCGCTGGGCCACGTGAGACATGAGCAGGTGGTGCTCCACCAGAAACTCGAGCGCGCGGCCCTCGGCCGATGGGAGCCTCAACCGCTTGGCGGTCTCGCGGATCATCGCCGCGCCTTTCGCCACGTGGCCGTGGCCGCGGGATTTTCCGATGTCGTGCAGCAGCATGCCTAGAAGCGTGATCTCGGGCTTCTCCAGCTCGGCCACCAGGGTCGCCAGCCCCTCGGATTCAGCGCTGCCTCCCGCCGCAAGCCCTTCGAGGTTCTCCACAGCGAGGAGCGAGTGCTGATCAGCCGTGTACCTGTGGTAGACGTCGAACTGGACGAGACACGTCAATCCGCCGAACTCCGGGAGATAGCGCCCCAGCACGCCCAGCTCGTGCATCAACCGGAGCGTGGTGGCGACCCGGCCCCAGTTGCGGAGGATCGCGAAAAAGAGATCGCGCACCGTTTCTGAAGACCGGAACTGATCATCGATCAGGTCCAGTGACGCTTCGATGGCCCGCTCGAGGTCCACCCCGAGCTCAGAGCCCTGCTGATGGGCGTGCCAGAAGACCTTCATCAGCCGCGCGGGGTCCTCTTCGAACGCTCGACTATCGGGGTCAGCGAGGTGCAGCCGGCCGTCGTAGAAGAGGAGGCCGTCGGCCATCGCTTCTTGCCTGAGGCGGCGCACCATTGAGCCCCGTCGAGAGAGCGTTTCCTGGCACCGGGTGATCAGGCGCGCCGAGACGCGGTGGATCGACCGAGCGTGCAGGTAGTACTCGCGCATGAACCGTTCCACTCCCAGCATCTGCTCGTCGTCCGTGTAACCGAAGCTCTTCGCGATCTGAAGCTGGAGGTCGCGGGAGAGCACGTCGTTCTTGTGGCCCGAGATCGAGTGCAGCTCGTACCTGGCCCGCCAGAGAAACGTGAGCGCCTCATCAACGCTTCTCCGCTCCTCGGCGGTAATCAACCCTTTCTCGAGCAGCTCGGCGAGCGTCCGCGCTCCGAATTTCGTGGAGGCGAGCCACATCGCGGTGTGGAGGTCCCGCAGGCCCCCCGCAGACTCTTTCACGTTGGGTTCACCGAGATACGGAGACGAGCCGAATTTTCGGTAGCGCTGGTCCCGCTCGGCCAACGTGGTCTCAAGGAACTGGCTGAAGTCCCTGCGGTAGACATTCTTGAGGAGGGTCGCCTGGAGGCGCTTGAAGAGGCGTCGGTCCCCTGCGATCAATCGCGCTTCCTGCATCGACGTGCGGCTCGGGAAGTCGGTCCGCGCGATGGCCAGGCAGTCGTCGAGACTGCGGCAGCTATGGCCCACCTGAAGCCCGAGATCCCAAAGAGTATACAGAACCTCCTGAGTCAGCCGCTGGACCCATGGGGTGATTTCTCCCTCGTAGATCACCATCAGATCAATGTCGGAGGAGGGATGAAGCTCGCGCCGCCCGTAGCCGCCCAGCGCCACGAGCACGGTCGGATGCGGAGTCAGATGATCGCGCTTCGCGTCATCAACGGCCAGACGGAAGAGCTCCTGAAGCAATTGGTCCACAAACGCAGCATGCGCCTGGACCGATTCAGAGCCTGATGCGCCTTTCGCGTGACGGGTTTTGAGGGAGTGGACCCCGGTGGAGAAATGCTTGCGAAGAAGGTCGAGGCGGAGGCGTCGCCGACTCTCGATGAGATCCTCGATTGCCCCTGAGCCCGAAAACGCCCTCTCGAGCTGTTGTTCCGCGCGCTTGACCTCACGAAAGAGCGAGACGGCCATTGTGGACGAAGCATAGCAGCCGCTTAAATGCGTTGTCAAACGCGCGAGGCGGGATGTCAGAGGACAGATGTCGGATCACGGGTCTCAGATCTCGGATGTCGGATTTCGCGAGTTCGGCCAACTGACATCTGAGATCCGAGATCGGCCATCCGAGATCAGGCGGCAGTCGGCCCTGAAAGTTTTTGCTGACAGCTGACCGGTGAGTGCTGATAAGCTTCAATCCATGCGTGCGCGATGGAGGGAGTGCGTGTCTCGAATCACGCCCTACGAGCCGGGTCCGCCGGTCGAGACGCTGGAGGCGCAGCTCGGCCATCCTATCATTCGACTCTCAGCCAATGAAAGTCCACTCGGCCCTTCGCCGCGCGCGATGGCGGCGATCAAGGCCGAATTGCCCCGTCTCCACCTGTATCCCGACGGTGGAGCTCGTGAGCTCCGCGAGGCGCTCGCAAAACATCTGGGAGTGCGCTCCGACGCGATCGTCCTCGGCAACGGCGCGGACGAGCTGATCGGCCTCTTCGCGCTCGCGGCGCTCGAGCCAGGAGACGAGGTGATCATCCCGCGTCCCTCGTTCGAGCCCTACGCGACAGCGGCCACTCTCGCCGGTACCACCATTGTGTGGGTGCCGTTGAAGGACTACCGGATCGAGCTCGAAGATTGCCTCCGCGCGCTCACCGAACGGACCAAAGTCATGTTTCTCTGCAACCCGCACAACCCGACCGGCACCATCTTCAGGAAGCCAGAATGGGAGAGCTTTCTGGGGCGCCTTCACGACCCGCCGTTTGTCATTCTCGACGAAGCCTACCGGGACTTTGCTGACGACCCTGAGTGTCCAGACGGGATCGACTCGCTCGCTCGTTGCTCGACGCTCATCATTCTCAGGACCTTTTCGAAGATCGCGGGCTTGGCCGGGTTGCGAATCGGCTACGCGATTGCCGGCGAGAGCGTGATCGCGATGCTCGAACGTGTCCGCGCGCCGTACAACATCAATCGTCCCGCTCAAGTGGCTGCGCTGGCCGCGCTGCGCGATCAGGCCCACTCGGAGCGCACGCGGGCGCTCGTGCGCGAAGAGAGAGTGTTTCTCTCGGAAGCGTTTCGCCGGCTGGGGTGGCGCGTGGTGCCGAGTCAGACGAATTTTCTCCTCGTGGAGATCGGGAGTCGGGGCGAGGCGTATCGGGAGCGATGTCGTCAGGCGGGAATTCTCGTGAGAGACGGCGCCGCCGTCGGCTATCCTGGCCATCTCCGTATCAGCGTCGGCACGCGTTCTCAGAATGAGGCGCTCCTGGCCGCGCTCGCAGGCTGTTGAAAAAGGCCCATCTGCGGCGTTAGCTCGGTTGTGCCTCCCTGCGACGTACCACGCGTACGCCTCAGTCGTCCCGACCTTCGCCGCCTTGCATCTGGACCTTTTTGAACAGCCTGCAAGGAGTGAAAAGCTGAAAGTGCGCGCTGGGGTCAGCGTTTCAGGGGGATCTTCGGCTTCTTCGCGGCAGCCTTCGGACGACGGAGCTTACTCAGCTCCTCTTCGAGCTGTTTCACGCGCTGCGTTAGGCCGTCCCGCTCGCTCGTCAGCGCCGCGACCTGTTGCTCGACAACTCTGATCCGCTGCTCGGCCTGCGCAGCCTTCGTCCTCAGACTTTCGGCGTCCCGATAGACAACCTGCATCTCCGCCGTGAGTTTTTCTTCGCGATCCACCGCGCGCTTCCACTGCACACTGGCCAGTCCGGCCAGCGCTGCCAAGATGAGGGCGAGGACTATGAGCAGCCACGGCTTTCGTGGCTGCTCGTCATCGGCGAGTTCGTCTTGCAGCTCTTCGGGCTCTTCGACCACGGGAAGCCTCCTTCGGCGATCGCCCCTCACTTTCCCCTTTCCCCGATGGGGAGAGTGAGGGTGACTGGGGTGATTGTACGGCCTGGCCTGACCCAGTCAAAGAAAATTGAGTACTGGGTCAATTTGCTTCGCCATACTTCGTTGGACTCGGAGGGGGACACGTCCCCCTTCCGAACCTCCCCCTCGGCTTGCGCGGGCAAAGCCCGCGCCCGAACAGAAACCGCGGTCGTCGCCGGCCCTCAACGTACAACCATGTACGCCTCGGGCTGGCCGCTTTCGCTTGTCTCCCGAGTTGCTCGCCTCGCCTTCGGCTGCGGCTCGCCCTCCAATCCTCGGGCCTCGTCTGGCTCGCAACTTGACCCAGTACCGGCGCCTGAACTGAGCCACCCCGGAAAATTGCTCGGCTCCGACTTGGCAGCCCTCTGGAGCTTTAGTATAGTGGCGGAGTTATGGTGACGCGTTGCGCCACGCATTGGCTCATCACACGATGGTAAAGCGTTCAGCGGTTGATGAAGCGGTCTCGACCTGCCTCTTGCGGCTGGAACGTCAGCTCGACAACCGCTCGGCGCCACTCGACGACCTCGCGACAGTCCCGCCGGAGATCCTCGCGGCCGCGCTCAAACGATTGGCCCGCGCGAGGCCGGACGAGACCTTCCTGCTCTGTGAGTCGCTCTTAGAGAGCGGCAATCCCACTCTTCTGATCACCACGATCGAGCTGCTCGGAGCGATTCCTCAGGAACGCGCGCTGAACCTGTTGGCCCCGTTCGCCTCGTCCACGGATCAGGATGGCCGCCTTCGGTCGGCGGCGCGCCGCTCGCTCTATCGTTTGAGTCAGGCCGGGATCAGCCTGAAATCGACGTCGGCTCCTTCCCGACCGTTTTTTGCCCGAGCGGAAGAGAGGCTGGCGCGGGGCTGGACGTCAGGGGTCGACGGTACGGGCAGCCGGGCGCTCTGGGTGTTGTTCGAGGATGGCCGAGGAGGCTTGTTGCTCTTAGAGCTGTTGATCAACGACCAAGTCGGGATTCTGGAGTGCGCGGGTGAGGGCATCTCCAAGAAGCAGTTGGCCCAGCAGCTTCAAGCGATCAAGACCAGCCAGAAGCTCTTGTGGGCGGAGTGTCCGCCGGAGCGCGCGGTCATGGCGGTAAGGGAAGCGCTGGCCGTTCATGATGCCGCGAAGACGGCGCCGCCGGATAATTTTGCGCGCTGGCGCCCGCTGTTCACCAAAGCAGGTGTGAAGCGTGAAGACGTGAAGAGTGAAGAGCAAGAAAAAGATCCGACGCTGTTAGATCACTCGGCTGAGCTGCTGGAGATCCCTGAGCTTACTGGATGGTTCGTTGATCCCGAAGATGTGCAGTCTGAAGGGATCGAGCTGTTGCAGGCGCGGGAGAGCAGGCTGGTGGTCAATGATCAGATCAAAGCCGAGCGGGAGGCGTCGATTGTCGATCGGGTCATCGAACGGATCTTCACCGATCGAATCCGCGAGGTCTGGGCGAAACGGCTTCACGTTATGGCGTGGCTGTTCAACGAGACCGGCCGAGGTCGGCAGGGCGCTATTGCCTCTGCGACTGCGGATGCGCTTACTGATTCAGGCAAATTCCCGCGTCATATCCCATTTGTGAGAACACTGATCCAGCGGGGCCTTGATCTGGCCACCGAAGTGACGTTGGGACGCGCCAAACGTGAAGAGGTGAGTCGTGCTCCTCGGAGGCGTGAAGCGTGAAGCGTATGCAACTGTTCTTCATTCGAACTCCGGACTGCCGACCCCGAACCCCGAACCCCGGACCCCGATCCAATGATCACTGACGTTCCCGGCATTCGAGTCGGTCACGCGACAGATCTCAATGGCCTGACCGGCTGCACCGTGATCCTTCCGGAGCGAGAGGCTGTCGGAGGAGTCGAGCAAAGGGGATGGGCCACCGGAGTGTTCGGGCTTGACGTTCTCGATCCGCGACATCTCACCCAAGCGATTCACGGAGTCGTCCTCGCTGGGGGAAGCGCGTTTGGCCTCGAGGCGATTTGGGGCGTGATGCAGCACCTTGAAGAGCAGGGCGTTGGCTATCTCACCGGCGCGGGGCGCGTTCCGCTGGTCGTGGGCGCGATTCTGTTCGATCTCAACCTCGGGGATCCGAAAGCTCGTCCGAATCGCGCGATGGGGTATGAGGCGTGCAAGGTCGCCAGGGCGGGAGCTGTCCCTGAGGGGAGCGTGGGCGCAGGGACCGGCGCGACCGTGGGGAAGCTCTTCGGCGTCAGGCAGGCGATGAAGGGTGGGGTTGGAACAGCGAGCGCTAAAGCCGGCGACCTGATCGTTGGCGCCCTGATCGCCGTGAACGCTGTCGGTGATGTGAAGGATCCCGAGAGTGGACAGCTCATCGCGGGGAGTCGCGATGCTCCTGAGGGGCGGCGGCTTGTCGATAGCGCCAAAGTGATTCGAGAAGGGAAAGCGCTTCCGCGCTTTGCCTCGCCGCAGCACACCACGATTGGCGTGGTGGCCACGAACGCTCGCCTCACCAAGCCCGAGGCGACAAAAGTCGCTCAGCTCTCGATGCTCGGCTATGCGAAAGCGCTCTCGCCTCCCCACACGACCCACGACGGCGATGTCCTCTTCTGCCTCTCAGTGGGAAACGTGCAAGCCGATCTTTCGGTCGTGGGCCTCCTCGGCTCCGACGCTGTCGCTTACGCCATCGTCCGCGCCGTCAAATCCGCCACCTCACTCGGCGGCGTTCCCGCCTGGCAGGACCTCAGGGACTCCCGAGCTTGAAGATCGCCATCTCGTGGCCGCCGAGCGGAACCTGTACCGCGCATCTCCCGCCCCGTTCCTCGACCGCCACCTCTTGCTCGGCGGCCAGGAGATTGGCCACCTTCTGCCCCACCATGTTGAGGTTCGCATCGACGGTGACGAAGTCGCTTCTCGGGCTCGGCTCCAGATTCATCGCGACCAGGATCTCCTGGTCGTCGAGAATTCTCGAGTAGGCCAGCGTGCATCGGCCGTCCAGCGGGTAGCCAAAGTCGCGTCCGTTGCCGGATATCTCGCGGAAATACTGCCGGCCGTAGCGCAGCGCCGGCTCGGCCTGCCGGATGGCCGCGATCCTGGCGATGCTCCGGTAGATCGGATGGTTCGGGTTGAAGCAGTGGTGGCCTGTGGTGTCGAACGCGCCCCACTGGCCGCCAAACATGCATTCCCTCACATAGCTGTCATGGTCGCCGCCGCCATCGAAGCCCTGCTCGGTGCCGTAGTAGAGACACGGCACGCCCTGGCTCGTCAGGAGATACCCGGCCACGAGCACGGCCTGCTCGGGATATGGATTCCCGTGCATGAAGCGCCGGTATGGCCTTGCCATCTGGTCGTGATTGTCGACGAACGTGACGAAGTACTGCGCCGCTGCCCCATGATCGGCGTAGGAGGTCTTGAAGCGCTCGTAGCGCTCGATCAGGACGGACGGATTGAGGAACCCTTTGATCACTTCTTCCAGGCTGAAGTACAGCGGGAAGTCCAGGCAGGCGTCGAGTGAAGGGAAGCGCTCGTTCGTCCCCTCGATGCGGCTGTTGCGCCCGATGTAGCGCTGGAGGGTCGCGTCATCGGCGACCACCTCGCCGAAGATGAAGAAGTTGTGCTTCCCGATCCGCTTGGCGTATTCGCGCACGGCGTTGCAGAAGATCGCGGTCGCGCTGTCCTCGAGGTGCTTGACCGTGTCCAGGCGGAAGCCGTCGATGTCCGTGACCGCGATCCAGTATTTGTGGATCTTGATCAGCGCGTCCAGCACGCTGGGCGCCGATGTCGCCAGCTCCTTCAGGCTCAAGAAATCGCCGTGCATGGCTTCTTCGCCGTCGTTCCAGTTCCTGATCTGCCCGCGCCGCTTGTAGCATTCCGGACGCTGGAGATCCAGCGGCCAGACGGCATCGTCATCCTGGAGCCCCACGGCGGGATCCGGCTCGCGCCAGAAGCCGAAGTCGAACGGCCCGGGCGCCTCCTTCCAATAGTCGTAGGGGAAATCCCCCGGGTACGCCCAGTTGTCCCCGGTGTGATTGATGATGATGTCCTGGATCACATACATCCCTCTGGCGTGGGCCTGGCGGACCAGCTCCTGCAGATCCTCGAGCGTGCCGAATCTCGGATCGACCTCCAGGAAATTCTGGATGCCATAGCCATGGTAGCTGTCGGCCTTCTCCCGCCGATTCTTGAAGATGGGGCTCAGCCAGATCCCGTTCGCGCCGAGCCCCTGGATGTAATCCAAGCGGCGGGTGATGCCTCGAAGATTTCCACCCTGGAACAGCTTGCCTTGCTCGGACTGCCGGCCTCTCGGGGTTGAGGCCGGATCGTAGCGGGGGAGCCCCTCCTGGTTGTTGTCGAAACGGTCCACCAGCAGAAAGTAGATGAACGTGTCGCGCCAGTCGCGAGGGGACGGAAAGGCCTGTTCTCTCGTGAACTCCAACTGCCTGATCGATCTCATGGTGTGTGCCATAGCGCTTCTCCAATCTATGGCGCCCGCTGCCTTCTCGGGCGAAGACGCGGGCCCCATGCTGCGGGTGGGTCATTTATAGGGGCGTGGGTTCCAGGCTGACCACGTGGGCCGGCTCCTATCCTTCACCTGTCCCCTCCGTGCAGTCAATAGGGAAATTTTCCTTACAGAGGGCCGCCCCATGGAACTGAAGCCCGAGCATCCTTTGCTCTGTATCAGCGGGTCACTCAGCGAACCGTGAGACGCGCAGCTCCCGGAGGCTTCCCCCGACGAGGACGACGGCCAGGAGCCAGAGCGCGATAGTCAGCGCCGATGAGAGTTGGTCAAGCCAGACAACGCCAGTTGAAGGGACCTTTGGTTGCAACCACCCGTGCTCGATTCCGCCAAGCGCAACACCGGAGAGCCCCACGACAAGCGTCATCCACACTCCGCGCCGTGATCCGCGCCAGAGCAGCCACAGAGTCCAAAGGCCCAAGGGGAGAGAGACCAGCGACGACACGAGGACGAAGCCGGACGCGTCGCGCATCTGGTGATCGGCCAGGTGGAGCACAGCCCCACCTTCAAAAATGAGAAGAGTCCACCAGAGCCTGCGACGAGATCTTCGGTGGTTCGTCATGCCATTCCGTCCGGGACCGCTGCTCCTGTCGGGCCCCTCTTTCTTATACCGATCCGCCCACTGATTCAAGGGTGACGGTTGCGCCATGCTCCGCGTCTTGGTAGGTTAGAAGGCGCAACGGTCCTTCACTGGAGATCTGAAATGAAGAAGAAGCGAGGAAAGATCATTCGACTCTTCAAGGCTGCTTCCGAGCCGTCTGGCGACCGAGACTTTATCGAAGTGCACCGTGCCCGCGATGAGGCCGAGGCGCTGGTTGTGAAAGGGCTCTTTGACAGCGAGGGGATCCCCTGCGTGCTGAGGTCCCGCCTCGTTCATTCGGTTCACCCGTTCACGGTGGGAGACCAAGGAGAGATTCAGATCCTCGTGCACCACTCGGCTGTCATCAGCGCGCGGGTCCTGCTGGCCCGGGTGGCCCCAGGCCCGTCGTTTCCTTGACAATCGCGATGGCGAAAGCGGACCCTCCGATTCGAGGGAGAGGGGCGGTCACGAACCCGCCAAACCGGTTCGAGAAGATCGAGTATCTTCCACAACCGGCCTGGAGCGACCCTGACGACTCAGCTCCCACGACCGAGTTTCTTCGGGACAGTTCCCGCTCGGCCATCACGTACAACGACAGCCCGGATGTCGGATTCGAGGCGAGCCTCAATCCCTATCGTGGATGCGAACATGGTTGTGGTTATTGCTTCGCTCGCCCGACGCACGAATATCTTGGCTTCTCCGCGGGCCTCGACTTCGAGACGAAGATTCTGGTGAAGGAGGACGCGCCAGACCTTCTGAGGGAAGAGCTGGTCTCACCAAGCTGGAAGCCGCAGCCGCTCGCGATCAGCGGAGTGACCGATCCATATCAGCCCGTGGAGCGGCGACTCCAGATCACGCGCCGCTGCCTGGAAGTGCTCGCGGAGTTTCGGAACCCCGTGGTGATTATCACGAAGAATTATCTGGTCACTCGTGATCGAGACCTGCTGGCCGAGTTGGCCCGGCATCAGGCGGTGGCCGTCAATCTCTCGGTGACTACGCTCGATGGAAACCTGGCTCGTGTGCTCGAGCCGCGCGCCTCCCACCCGAGCCGAAGGCTTGCGGCGATTGAGGCCCTCGCTCAGGCTGGCGTGCCGGTTGGGGTGCTTGTCGCTCCGGTGATCCCTGGGCTGACGGACCACGAGCTGCCTTCGATCATCGAGGCCTGCGCAGAGGTGGGGGCGAGTTTTGCCGGATACGTCATGCTTCGGCTCCCGTTTGCGGTGGCGCCGCTCTTTGAGCAGTGGCTGGAGCAGCACGTGCCGGACCGGAAGGATAAGGTGCTCAACCGGATCCGGGAGATGCGAGGCGGCAGGCTGAACGATCCTCGCTTCGGCTCACGGTTGAAAGGCGATGGAATTTTTGCCGAGCAGACCGCAGCGCTCTTCTCCATGGCCTGCCGCAAAGCCGGATTCGGCGCCCGCCCCGCGCTTTCGACCGCCGCGTTCCGCCGCCCTTTCCCCCAGCTTTCCTTGCTCGACTAGTGCCGTGGCGATAAGCGTCGCATCTCTTCGTTCTCGGTCGTCGGAACCCCTCAACGTATCACTGCATACGCCTCGGGGTTCCTCCTCCCTCGGGCCTCGATCTGCTCGCTTCTCGCCACGGCACAAGTGGGTGGCAAGCCAAAGTCCGACAGAAACGTGCATGACGTCGGGCGAACAAGCAATCTAGTGCGTTTGCTGCACGCTTCACGCTTCACACTTCACTCTTCACTTTCACACAGCGAGGTGAAGCATGCCGCTCTATAGCTTTGAGGGGAAGTCTCCGCATGTCCATCCCACAGCGTTCATTGCGCCGACCGCGACGCTGATCGGCGACGTGATTGTTGAAGAAGACGCATCGGTCTGGTACAACGCGGTGATCCGCGCCGACTTCAACCGCGTTGTTATTCGCGCGCGGGCGAACATACAGGACGGATCGGTCGTTCACCCGAATGTGATGGCAGCGACCGAGGTGGGGCCGGGTGCGACAGTGGGACATTTATGCGTGATTCACGGCTGTCTCCTTGGAGAGGAGTGCCTGGTCGGGAACGGCGCCATTGTCCTTGACGGCGCGAAAGTGGGGGCCCGATCACTGGTTGCGGCTGGAGCTGTCGTCTCGCCGGGGATGGAGATCCCGGAGGGTGTGCTCGTCGTAGGAGTCCCCGCTCAGATCAAGGGCCCGCTGGCGGGGACAGCAGCGGAGCAGTGGGTGAAGATCAATCCCCAAATCTATCCGAAGCTGGCGGAGCGCCACCGCGTGGGCATCGCTCAGGTCCCCTGAGCCTTCGCTTCCGGATCCAGACTGGCCGCGTATAATACCCGCCAGGAGCTGTTCAAGGGGGGCACAATGAGCTGTCGGGAGTGCGGGTTCGAGAACCCCGGGGGAATGAACTTCTGCGGGCGCTGTGGGGCTGCGCTTGCCCCCGGAGGCCCGAGCCCGATGGCGATCGTGCGGCGCTATCTGCCGCCGCAGCTCTCCGAGAAGATCCTCGCTGCCCGCGGACGGCTCGACGGTGAGCGGAAGCAGGTCACCGTGCTCTTCGCCGACATGAAGGGATACACGCCTCTGGCTGAAGCGCTTGGAGAGGAAGGCGCCTATCAGCTCATGGAGCAGGTCTACGCGGAGATGATCCCGCCCGTCCATGACTATGAAGGCACGGTGCAGGAGCTGACCGGCGACGGGATCCTTGCGCTCTTCGGGGCCCCTGTCGCCATCGAGGACGCGCCGGTGCGCGCGTGCCGGGCTGCCCTGGAGATCCAGAGCCGCATGCGAGCCCTGGGCGCCAAGCTCCAGGCCGAGCGCGGCGTGAGACCGCAGGTGCGCATCGGGATTCACACCGGGCCGGTGGTGGTGGGCACCGTCGGCGCGGACCTCAAAATGGAGTTCAAGGCTGTAGGCGACACGGTGAATCTGGCCGCCCGGCTTGAGTCCATGGCGGAGCCGGGGACGATTCTCATCTCCGAGGCGACCGGTCGGCTCGTTGAGGGGTACGTGGAGAGTAGTTTTCTCGGCGAGCGCGAGGTCAAGGGAAAGGCCGAAGCCCAGCGCGTCTATCGGCTCGAACGCCTCAAGCCCGGAGCCGTTCGCTTCGATGCGTCCCTGCGCCGTGGGTTGACCCCGCTGGTCGGACGCCGGCGGGAGGTGGAGGCGCTGGAGCGCTGCTATCACGAGGCGCGTGGCGGGACGGTCCGCGTGGTGAACCTGGTGGGTGAAGCGGGACTTGGCAAGTCCCGGCTCCTTCACGAGCTGCGCCAGCAGATTGAACATGACCAGGTGTTCCTGCTCCAGGGGCACTGCACCGCGTACGGGCGGTCCACGTCATTCCTTCCGCTCATCCAGGTTGTTCGGGGCGCGTTCCGTCTCGGCGAGCAGGAGGGGCGAGAGGAGATCGCGCGAAAGCTCGAGCGGGGCCTCGAGTTGCTCGGCATGAGCGCCGAAGTCACGGTCCCGTTCGTGCTCAACCTGCTCGGGCACGATCCCGGGCCCACCGCCTTCCAGGGCCTGGACGGCGAGATCGTCGGCGCCCGCACCCGTGAGATCCTCCATGAGTTCCTCCGAGCGCGCTGTAAGTTCTCACCGGTCATGCTGGTGGTGGATGACCTCCACTGGACCGACACCGCGTCGGAGGAGCTACTTCTCCGAGTCGTTCAGACCGAGGAGCGGCTGCCCCTTCTGGTGCTCTGCGCGTACCGGCCCGATTACAGGCCGCCCTGGGCCGATCACCCTCGAGTCGTCGAGCTTCGCATCGAGCCGTTAGCTGAAGAGGCCTGTCTTCAGCTCGTCCAGCGACAGCTCGGGATCGAGACGTTAAGCGCTGAGCTGGCGCGCCTGATCGTTGACACGGCCGCGGGGAATCCACTCTTCGCCGAGGAGCTGGCTCGCTACCTCGCTGAGAGCGGGAGCGCTCCTGCGCGAGGCGTCCCATCTCACCCGAGCGGCGGCGCTCTTGCTCTCCCCGGAACCGTTCAGGATCTCGTCATGGCACGGGTGGACCGGCTCGGTGAAGGCCCCCGCGCACTGCTCCAGGTCGCCTCGGTCATCGGCCGGCGCTTCCCCGTGGAGCTGGTGCAAGTAGTCGCGGGCGTGAACGGTCATCTCCCTGACTACCTTCATGCGCTCGAGGCCCAGGAGCTGATCGTTCGTCAGGAGCAAGACGGCCGCGAGGAATACCACTTCAAGCACGCGCTTGTCCAGGACGCCGTGTACGAGAGCTTGCTCACGCCGCGTCGAGAGGAGATCCATCAGCGTGCGGCTGAAGCTATCGAACGGATCTACGCAGACCGGCTCGGCGAGTGGACCGAACTCCTCGCCCATCACTGGAGCCGCACGTCACGGAATGACAAGGCTGTCCGCTACCTGGCGCGGGCCGGCGAGAAAAGCCTTAGGGTCTACTCCCTGGAGGAGGCCCACAAGCGTTTTCGCGAGGTGTTGGAGCGCCTCGAGCGCTTCCCCGGCTGCGCCGATGAGAGCTTCCTGGCCGAACTGCTCCTGAGCTGGGCGCGCGTCTACTACTACCAGAAGGACTTCAAAGGTCTGATCGCCCTGGTGGAGCGCTATCTCCCCAGGATCGAGGCGCTGGGGGAGAACCGTCATCTCTCGCTTCTCCTCTTCTGGCTCGGCTTCTCGCACTGCTTTGGCGCCCGATTCGAAATCGCCAAGTCGCTGATCGAGCGGGCGCTGGCCATCGGTGAGGCGCTTCGCGATGACGAGTGTATCGGCTACGCATGCCTTGGGCTCATGTGGGTGCATCTGTACAGCTCCCGCGGCCAGCCCGCCGATATCGTGGAGCGGCTCGGGGCCAGGGCCTTGGAGATCGCGGGTAGGTCCGGCGACGTCTACCTTGGGTCCAAGTGCTACCTCTGCCTCGTCCTCCACAATCTGCAGCGCGGCCGACCCAATGAGGCTCGAAACGCCAGTCAGAGGCTCCTGGATTTGGGTCGGGGCGCTGGCGACCCCCGAACCATCGCCATGGGACTCTACACCGCGGCGTTCGTCAACGGCCTTGACGAGCGCTACGAGGAGGCGATCGAAGAGGCCGAGGAGTCTCTCCGCATCTCACCCGACATGCTCGATCGGCTCACGGCGAGACAGGCGAAGGGGATGGCGCTCGCCCTGATGGGCCAGAGTGGGGAAGGTCTGGGGATCCTGCAAGACGTTCGGCGCGAGCTCGTGGCTGGTGATCTGCTTATCACGCTGACCGGCCTCGATATCCCGTGCGGCGCGGCCATGGCGCTCACTGGAGAGATCGCGGCCGGGGTACGATGGATCGAGGAGGCCATGCAGCGGTTTTCTGGGTGGGGCAGCGACTCCTGGGTTGTCTTTGGCCACATGATCCTGGGGGAGATTTATCTACAGATGGCCCTCGGTGAAAAAAAGCCGCCACTCGGCGTTATCGTGAAGAACCTGGTCTTTCTCCTTCGCACTCTCCCCGTCGCCCGTCGAAAGGCGAGGTACCACCTCGCGGAGACCATCAGACTCAGCCGGCAATTGGATCTCCCATATTTCGTGGCCCGAGCGCTCCTCGACTTGAGCGTGCTGAGCAAGGCGAACAAGCGGTTTGACGAAGCGCGGACCTACCTCGAGGAAGCCCTCACGATCGCCGAGCCCCATTCAGCGACACTCCACGGAAAGATCAGAAGCGAGCTGGCCTCTCTGCCTCGCTAAAATTCGAACGCCATCGTCTTGGGATCGCGTTGGTTTCTTAGCAATCAGCCTTCAGCCCTCAGCTATCAGCACAAAACTGACCCGAGAGATTGCGTGTTAAGCTGACTGCTGATCGCTGACTGCTAGGCCCGGTGGTCGAGCGCGTCAATGAGCGCCTGGAGCGCGTCTGAGACTCTCAACATCGCTTGAAGGTCGAGATGCTCTGACCGATCATTCACGGTGTGGTAGGTGTCAAACGGCACCGGGCGTTTTCGCGGGAGCAGGAGTGAGGGACGGAACGGCTTGAAGATGAACTCGCGGAGCCGATCTGCCCCGGCGCTGGGAAGCGCGGTCAGCCCGAATGCGGGAATCCCTTTCGCCGCGAACGCTCGGTGATCGCTCCCGAAGACCGGGATGCGCTCCACCAGGTGATAGGTTTCATCCCGCCGATACCCGAGCGACTCCCACGCCGACGAAAGCGTTTTTAGAATTGGCGCCTGTGCGAACTCGGGGAGCACGTCCCAGACGGCGAGACTGTCACCGATGCCGCACAGCTCCAGACTCAGCACACCGAGAATTTCCGGAAGTGCCGTCATCTTCACATACCCGCGCGCGCCGAGATAGCCCCGCTCCTCGTCTCCGGTGAAGAGAAATCGCACGCGCAGACGTTGAGGAGGGTCCTCCCAGAGCCTGCGCAAGAGGTGAAGGAGTATGCCGATCCCAGAGGCGTCGTCGTTCGCCCCGGGGCTTCCCGGCACCGCGTCATGGTGCGCGATCAAGATGAGAAGCGGCCCAGGCCCCCCGACATCAACGACAAAATTTTCTCCTTCGCCTTCGAACGAATGGTAGGGCGCTCGGACCAGCGGATACGTCTTGGCCTCGAGGTAGTGTCCCACGAGCATCTCTCGATCGGTGTTCGAACGTCCCTCGAGCCACCGCACATAGGTGAATGGCGAAGGACATTCCTCGAGCAGCTTGTGGGTGGGAAGGGGCGTCAGCGGGGGCAGGAGCGCCCGCCGGTTCTGAAGTCGAGCGATGGCCTGGTTGAATCGGCCCCTCAGATAAAGAGACAGGTCTCCGGTTGCCATGCGCCTGTGCGCCTCACGGAATCCTGAAAAGACGAAGCGCGTTCTGGCTCATCAGCTCGCCAAGCTCATCGACAGGATGCCCTTTGATCTCGGCCACGCGCTGAGCCGTGATCGGCAGATACGCAGGCTCGTTCCGCTTCCCCCGATGCGGCTGGGGCGGGAGGAACGGGCAGTCGGTCTCGATCACAAGCCACTCTACGGGAACAGCCTTGATCACTTCGGGAAGCTTGCGCGCGTTGGGGTAGGTGACCGGACCGGCGATCGAGATATAAAAGCCGAGTTCCAGCGAAGCCTCGGCGAATTGAACGTGGCCGGAAAAGCAGTGCATGACTCCACCAATTTCATGGGCACGCTCCTCACGAAGAATCTTTAGAAGGTCGTCGTGGGCTTCACGGCAGTGGATGATCACCGGCTTGCCGACGACGCGGGCGAGGGTGAGCTGCCGGCGGAAGACCTTGGCCTGCACATCACGCGGTGAGAGGTTCCGGTAGTAATCAAGTCCTGTCTCGCCAATCGCTACGACCTTCGGCCTTCTCGCCAGCTCTTCCAACGTCTTGAAGACCGCTTCGTCGGCTGAGGCCGCGTCATGGGGATGCACACCCACGGACGCGTAGATGTCGGGATCGACCTCGGCGATCCCAACGGCCTGCCAGGACGTCTCCAGGTCAGTCCCGATATTGACCATCCAGCGGACGCCCGCCGCGCGAGCACGAGCGAGCATCTCGCCTCTGTCGCTGCCGAACTCGGGGAAGTGGAGGTGGGCGTGCGTATCGAAGAGCACAGAAGAATTCTACCACGCGTTTGCTCTTCAGCTTGACACCAGCATCACACCTAGAAAAACACCCCGCCAGTGCAGGCTGTTCGAAAGGGCAACAGCTTGCTATTGAAATCGGTCGCGGCGTGTTGTATAAGTGTGCCTATGGCTGATTATGTGACTGACCCGCGCTCTTCGTTCCGCATTCGGTGTCGGGACTGCATCTGTCGCCTGAAATCACCGGTCGAGAAGATGAACGGATAGGGTGCAGGCGTAGTGATTGACCACAAAGCGCTCACGGCCCTCGGCCGTGGGCGTTTTTGCTTTTGGAGGAGCGCAATGTTAAACACGGTGCGAGAGGACATCGAGGCGGTCAAGCGAAATGACCCGGCAGCTCATGGTTGGCTTGAGGTCGTTCTCTGCCACACGCCGCTCCACGCGATTATGTTGCATCGGGTGGCGCACTGGCTTCATGCGCGGCTCGGATTGCGCCTCATGGCGAAGCTGCTCGCGGTGTTCAACCGGTTCTGGACCGGTGTCGAGATCCATCCTGGCGCGCGTATCGGGAGGGGCTTCTTCCTCGATCACGGCGCGGGAGTGGTTATCGGAGAGACGGCGACCGTGGGCGATGACTGCGTGGTCTTCCACAACGTGACGCTCGGGGGCACGGGAAAGTACCATGGCCAACGCCACCCGATGGTCGGAGACCACGTGTTTATCGGGACCAACGCGATTCTGCTTGGCCCTCTTCGCGTCGGTGACCATGCGAAGGTCGGCGCCAACGCCTTCGTGATCAATCGGGACGTGCCCGCTCATGCGACGGTCGTCGGCACGCCGGCGCGGATGGTGAAGCTCAGAGGCCTGCGAGTCGACCAGGAGCTGCCGCGAACTGTCCCTCCGCCGGAGGCCGTGCCGGTCGAAATTGACGCGTGATGTGACTTGCGCGGGGGAAAGCCCATAGTCACTGAGACCCAGCGAGCCAAAGCCGCGCAGTTTCTCGAGTCGCGACGCTGACGGCGCACGCTCTTGACCGCGCCCGCTCGTGTGCGTGTCGAGTGATATGGACCGTAGCGCTTCGGAAGTTGTCTTGCAGAACGGGAGCAACAAGCCGAAAGAGTCACCTTTCTTCAACGACCATGGCAAGCTCATCCTCCTGAGAGTGAGTGGGGCATCGCTTGCGAAGGTCGCAGATGCGCGCATCGGTCACTGGCCGCAGGGCGCTGAGTTCTCGGCGGCCGGCAAGACCATCCTCGTGGGGAACATGGTCGCGAAAGAGCTGTGGGTGTTCGAGTGGAGCGGCGGCGTCCTGCGCGACACCGGCCACCGCATCAAAACCAACGGAGGTCCCGCGGGGATCCGGATAGCCGACAAATAGCGAGCTCCCCCTTGGCAAGGGGTGAGTGGTACGCAGGGTGTTGAAAAACACCCTGCCGGTGCAGGCTGTTCAAAAAGGTCCAGATGCACGGCGGCGAAGGTCTGGACGACAGGCCTTAGATGTCAGATCTCAGATCTCGGTTATCGTAGGTTCGACCAACCGACATCTGCCCTTGACAAGCTCGTCAAGGGTGATCTGACATCTCGCTCCGCCACAGATGGGTATTTTTCCGACAGCCTTTAAGTCATTGACAGCAGGCCCGTCAGCCGTCATTCTTATCTGGAGCATGTCATGACCCTGGCTCGCACGGTTGCAGAGCTGCGCAAGAGCGGCTACCAGCGGAAGTCGGTCAAGCAGGAGCTGCGCGACAATCTGATCGCGCGGCTCCGGCGCAATGAGCCCTTCCTTCCCGGCATCATCGGGTACGACGACACCGTCATCCCTCAGATCGAAAACGCGATCCTCTCCGGCCAGGACAGCATTTTTCTTGGCGAGCGCGGCCAGGCCAAAACCCGCATCGCGCGCCTCCTCGTCGGCCTGCTCGACGAAAAGATTCCGGCGCTGGCCGGCTGCGAGATCCATGACGATCCGATGGCGCCGATCTGTCAAGCTTGCCGCGGGCGACTGGCGGAGCAGGGCGATGACGCAGAGATCGTTTGGGTGCAGCGCGACCGCCGCTACGGAGAGAAGCTCGCGACCCCCGATATCACGATCGCCGACCTGATCGGGGAGGTCGATCCGATCAAAGTCGCCGAAGGGCGCTACCTCTCCGATGAGCTGACGATCCACTACGGCCTCCTGCCGCGGACCAATCGCGGCATCTTCGCGATCAACGAGCTGCCGGACCTCGCGGAGCGCATCCAGGTGGGGCTGCTCAACATCATGGAAGAGCGCGACGTCCAGATCCGCGGCTACAAAGTGCGGCTGCCGCTCGACCTCTACGTGGTCGCGAGCGCCAATCCCGAGGACTACACCAACCGCGGCAGGATCATCACGCCGCTCAAGGACCGCTTCGGCTCACAAATCCGCACCCACTACCCGAGGCGCCTCGAGGATGAGATCACGATCATGGAGGCCGAGCGCACGGCGTTCCCCACAGATGGGCTCTCGGTCAAGAGCCCGGAGTACATGAAAAAAGTGGTGGCAGAGCTGACGCACCTGGCGCGGCGCTCCTCGGAGATCAGCCAGCGCTCCGGCGTCTCGGTGCGGGTCAGCATCACGAACTACGAGAACCTGCTCTCAAAGGCCCTCAAGCGGGCGATCCGTCTCAGCGAGAATCTCGCGGTTCCTCGGGTGAGCGATCTCTCGGCGCTCATCGCATCCACAACAGGCAAGATCGAGCTGGAGACCCTCGGCGAAGCGAGCGAAGAGAAGCTGCTCGAAAAGCTCATGCAGCGCGCGCTGCTGAACGTCTTCAACCGCTCCTTCAAAGCCGAAGAGCTCGATGGCGTGGTGGGCGCGTTCCAGAAAGAACTCACGATTCAGGTCAGCGACACGATGCCGTCTGCCGAGTACGTCCGCCAGATCGGCCAAGCCCCGGCGCTCAAATCAGCCGCCGCGAAGCTCGGCGCGTCCGATCCCGCCAGCATCGCGGCTGCCGTGGAGTTCGTGCTCGAGGGGCTCCACCTCAACAAGAAGCTCAACAAGGATGCCAAGGCCGGCCACGTCCGCTACCGAGGATGAGAGCTGTCAGCATTCAGCTATCAGCAACGAGACGCGGGAAGTGAGCTGATGCTGATCGCTGACGGCTGATGGCTTCCCTATGTTGATACGATATTCTCGGTGGGACGGCTCCCAGAATGTCCCCGACTTCGACGCCGAGGATCTCCTCGGCGAGATAGCGGATGACTTGCTCTTCGACGGCGATCCCCGGCGCGCGCTCCAGCGCCTCATGCAGCACGGGATGCGGCAGCCGCAAGGCCCGCGCATGCCCGGTCTCAAGGACCTCCTCCAACGGCTCCGGCGCAGCCGGCAGGAGCGGCTCGAGCGCTACGACCTCGGGTCGAGCCTCGAGGACATCAAGCGGAAGCTGGATCAGGTCATCCAGACCGAGCGTGACGGGATTCGCCGGCGGCTCGATGAGACCCGCGAGGGCGCGCCGCGCGGCGCCGTGCCCGACAAGCTGCTGAAGCAGTTCGAGCGACTCGCGGCCAGAAATCAGCAGCAGCTCGACCAGCTCCCGCCTGACCCGGCCGGGCGTCTCCGCCAGCTCCAGGATTACGAATTCGTCGATCCTGAAGCGAAGCGTCTCTTCGAAGAGCTGCTCAATTCGCTCCGCCAGCAGATGCTCCAGCCGTTCCTCCAGGGGATGCAGCAAGCGATCCAGAACATGACGCCCGAGGACCTGAGTCGCCTCCGCGAGATGCTCCAGGACCTGAACCGCCTGCTCCGCGAGCGCGCCGAGGGCGGCGAGCCCGACTTTAATTCATTTATGCAGAAGTGGGGGCAGCACTTCCCCGACGTCCAGAGCCTCGACGAGCTGATCGAGCAAGTCGGCCGCCGGATGGCGCAGATGCAGTCCCTCATGCAGAGCCTCTCGCCCGAGCAGCGCCGCCAGCTCGATGAGATGATGCGCTCGCTCTTCCTGCGCGATGAGCGGCTCGAGGCCGCGATGTCGCAGCTTTCGATGCACCTCGGCGAGCTGATCGACTTCGAGGAGATGGCGCGCCAGCACCAGTTCGGGGGCGACGAGGAGCTGACGCTCGCCGAGGCGGTGCGGCTCATGGAGGAGCTACAGCAGCTCGATCAGCTCGAGCAGGAGCTGCGCGGCGTGCGGCAGCTCGAGGACCTGGAGCGCATCAACCCCGAGCGGATGGAGCAGCTCGCCGGCCCCGAGGCGCGAGAGGATCTCGAGAGGCTCCAGGAGATTGCGAAGAAGCTCGAGGAAGCCGGCTATCTCGAGCGCGAGGGGGATGAGCTTCGCCTCACCGCGCGCGCTATTCGCAAGATCGCGGACAAGGCGCTCGGCGACATCTTCGCCAAGCTCAAGCGCGACCAGTTCGGCGGCCACCAGATTCAGCGCCGTGGCGCGGGCGGCGACCAGACCGACGAGGGCAAGCCGTACGAGTTCGGCGACCCCTTCCTGCTCGACCTCAAAGAGACGGTGATGAACGCGGTCGAGCGCCAGGGGCCGGGCACTCCGGTGCGCCTCGAGCCCGACGACTTCGAGGTCTTCCGCACCGAGGCCAGGAATCAAGCCGCCACGGTCGTGATGCTCGACATGAGCCGCTCCATGCTGAACAACGGCTACTTCCTCCCGGCCAAGAAGGTTACCCTCGCGCTGAGCGCCTTGATCCGCTCGCAGTTCCCGCGCGACGCGCTCTACATCATCGGCTTTTCCCTCTACGCGCGCGAGTTCACTCCCCAGCAGCTCCCCACGCTCTCCTGGAGCGAGTGGAGCTACGGCACCAACATGCACGCGGGCTTCATGCTGGCGCGCCGGCTCCTCGCGCGCCACGGGGGCGGGAACAAGCAGATCCTCATGGTCACCGACGGCGAGCCCACCGCTCACATGGAGGGCGGCATCCCCGATTTCTCCTATCCGCCCACGCGCCGCACGTTCGAGGAGACGCTCAAGGAGGTCCAGCGCTGCACGCGCGAGGGCATCACC
Organism: Candidatus Methylomirabilota bacterium; assembly: GCA_035288345.1. Taxonomy (GTDB): domain Bacteria; phylum Methylomirabilota; class Methylomirabilia; order Rokubacteriales; family DATEAO01; genus DATEAO01. The sequence goes on from DATEAO010000465.1 coordinate 21,920, forward strand.
ATCAACACCTTTATGCTGGAGCAAAGCCCTTGGCTCATGTCGTTCGTCGAGGAGATGGCCCGCATCAACCGCGGCCGCGCCTTCTTCTCCGCCCCAGAGCGCCTCGGGGAATATGTGCTGGTCGATTACGTAAACGCCAAGCGCCGCAAGGTCTCTTGACCTGCGTGACAACGCGATAGTTCAGGAAACGTTAAAGATCTGAATCCCACGCGAAGTAAACCAACGCTGGTGCTGCTGGTGCGCCATGGGCTGACGGCGAAGACCGGCATCATCCTGCCCGGGCGCGCGCCGGGGTTGCACCTCTCGGACCAGGGACGGCGGCAGGCGGACGCCTTGGCCCAGCGCCTCGCCAAGCTTCCGAAGGTCGCAGCAGTCTACACCTCGCCGATCGATCGCGCCCGTGAAACCGCGGCCCCGATCGCAAAGGCGTGTCGTCTTGCGCTCAGGGTGGAGCAGGGTCTCAACGAGTGCGATCCGGGTGAGTGGACCGGACTCCCGCTCAAAAAGGTGAGGCAGAAGCCTGAATGGCGTCTCGTGCGTCATCATCCGAGCGCCTTTCGGTTCCCCGGTGGCGAGTCACTCGTTGAGATGCAGACGCGGATCACCGAAGCCGTCACGCGTTTGATCAACCGCCATCCTGGGGAGACGATTGTGGCAGTCTCGCACGCCGATCCGATCAAAGCGGTCGTTGCCCAAGCGCTTGGCCTCCATCTCGACCTCTTTCAGCGCATCGTCATCGGTCCGGCGTCTGTCACGGCCATCGCCTACGGATCAGACGCGCCGCTCGCGCTCACGGTGAACTCGCTGGACAGCAGCTTCGCTTGGATGAAACGATGAGCCAGTCGTTCGAGCTGCACGCGCCCGATCACTTTACGGCGGGCGCCGTCGGGCCGCCTGGCGAGCGCACGTTCTATCTGCAGGCCAGTCAGGTGGATACCCTGGTCACGCTCAAGAGTGAGAAAGAACATGTGCGCGTTCTCGGGGAGTATCTGGCCGAGCTCCTTGCCAAGCTGCCGCCCGTCAGCAAGGAGCCACCGCGCGATCTCGCGCTTCTTGAGCCGATCAATCCCGTGTGGGCTATCGGCTCGCTGGGGGTGGGCTACGATGGGGAGGACGACCGCGTCGTGGTCCTGGCTGAAGAGTTGGTGGAAGAGGAAGAGGGCGCCGATGAGCCGGCGGAGGAGCGGGCCACCGCGCGCTTCAGGATCACGCGCGCGCAAGCGGCGGCGTTCATCGAGTGCGCGCGCGATCTGGTGAAGGCCGGGCGCCCGATCTGTCAAATCTGTGGCCACGCGATAGACCCCGGCGGCCACGTCTGCCCCCGGCGCAACGGCCACGGCGCACGGTGAAGGGGAGGGGTGGGCCAGAGGCAAGTTCTCTCACGCCGGCTCCTCGCCTGGCACACTACCGCTCGGCTTCGGCATCGAGTCGCGGCGCCCATCGACTCGACATCCTGTCTCGACGATGGCTGCGGACATCCATGTCCTCCGGCCGGACTCGACGCCTTGCCTCGCGAAGATGTGCCGACGGCTCATCGCAAGGCGTTCGAGAACCACCCTCTGGCCCACCCCTGGAGGAAGAGATAAATTGAATGCATGACGCCGAACTGCTCGTGCACGGGGAGATCACCATTAAGGGGAGGATACCGAGGAGCAGCAACGCGACCTTTCTCGTTGAGGTGACGCGCGAAGGCGAGAGGATGCTGGCAGTCTATAAGCCAGCGACCGGCGAGCGGCCGCTCTGGGATTTCCCGCGCAATCTCTTCAAGCGTGAGGTCGCGGCCTATCTTCTATCCGAGGAGCTTGGCTGGGGGCTGGTGCCGCCGACGGTGGAGCGCAAAGGTCCATACGGCGAAGGCTCACTTCAGCGCTTCGTAGAGGCCGACTTCGAACAGCACTACTTCACACTACGGGAAGACCCGACCTACCACGAACGGCTCAAGCAGATCTGCGTCTTCGATCTCCTTGCCAACAACGCCGACCGGAAGTCTGGCCACTGCCTCCTTGCCTCCGATGGCCTCATTTACGCGATCGACAACGCGTTGACCTTCCACGCGGAGCCCAAGCTCCGCACCGTCATCTGGGAGTTCGGGGGCCAACCAATCCCCAAGAGAATGCTTGCGGATGTGAAGCGCGTCTTGTCCTCAAGCAGTCCCACGCCGCTCGCCGCGGTGCTCGAGCCGGAAGAGCAAGAAGCGCTGCTCGCGCGGGCGAAAGCGATTGCGAAGGAAGGCAAGTTTCCACTGGATCAGAGCGGCCTCCGCTACCCCTGGCCCCTCATCTAGCACGCCGAATCGTCAAAAGGGGCTTGCGCGTGATACAGTTAAACCAAGTTTAACTGCAGGGGAGGTGGGCGCATGGGGCGAAAGACGACAGTGCTTGGGTTTTCCGTCGCACCGGAGATTGCCAAAGAGTACGAGCAACTCGCTGCCCGGCAACGGAAAACGAAGAGCGAGCTGTTTCGCCAGATGGTTGAAGCCTATAAAGCGAAGCTGGAGGAGGAAGAGTTTCTACGCTTGCAAAAGAAGATGTCGCGCCGGGCTCGGCAGAAAGGGATCTTTACCGAGAAGGAGGTTGAACGGATCGTTTTTGAGGATCGGTAGTGAAGGTTGTCTTCGATACGAACGTTTTCATCTCCGTGTTTATCATTTCCGGAGGCCAGGCCGACCTGGCCTTTAGACTAGCCCGCCAGCAACGCTTCGATCTTTGCACCTCGGTTCCGATCCTCGCGGAAGTGGCTCAAACGCTCAGGGGAAAGTTCGGCCAGTCCGAAGAGGACATCACGGAAGCCCTGAGAATGATCAGCCGCGCGGCTGAGATCGTGAAGCCTTCCGCCGCACTGCAAGTCCTTAGTGATGTTCCAGACAACAGAATTCTCGAGTGCGCCGTCGAGGCAGGCGCTGATCTGATCGTAACCGGAGACCGGCACGTGTTGAAACTCAAGCAGTACGAAAGCACCTCTATTGTCCGCCTGGCCGACTTCCTGAGAATGTTCCCCGACACATAAGCACTTAAGAGGCTATTGAAAAACACCGGCGATCCGCAGACTGTTCAAAAAGGTCCAGATGCAAGGCGGCGAGGAAGCGAGGAGTGAGACGTACTTAGATGTACGTTGCGACGACGAGCGACCGCATTGCCTGTTCGAGCGCGGGCTTCGCTCGCGCAAGTTGGGGGAGGTTCGGAAGGGGGGCGTGCCCCCCTCCGAGGAAAGCCTTCGCCGCAGATGGGCCTTTTTCAACAGCCTGTTAACGCCAGGCGGCGTCGGAGGGGACCAGATTCCTGCCGAGGCGGCGCTCGGGCGGGGAGGCCAGCCAGGGCTGGACCTTTTCGAAGTAGAGCTTGAAGTGGGGGGTCTGCCGGTGCGCCTCCAGCGCAGCCTGGTCCCGGTAGATCTCATAGAAATAGAAACGGTTCGGGTCGTCGAGATCCTGGAGCAGGTCGAAGCGCAGGCAGCCGGGCTCGTCCTTCTCCGAGTGCTCCGCGTCGTAGCGAACGACTTCCAAGAACTCCGAGACGTGTTCGGGCTTAACCTGGACCGTCACATGCAAAACCACCATGGATGCACCCCCTGCTCGTCGTCACATTGTGGGCAAGAGTATCCAATACGGTGCTGTGATGTCAACTGGGTAGCGGCTTAGAACGCTTTAGCAAGTCGGAAGGAAGAGCTGTCATATCCCTAAGACCGGGCCGCTTCATCGAAACCAGATCAATGTCTCAGATCTGATATACTTCCAACCTGTGAGGAGACATGACATGAAGAAGAGCAAGGAGCGCCGACTCGAGGCCGCGGGTTGGACCGTGGGGTCAGCGAAAGAGTTCCTCGGTCTCAGCGAAGAGGAAGCCGCTTTTGTCGAACTCAAGCTCGTCCTGGCCGACCATCTGAAGCGCCGGCGCGTGCAGCGCGGGCTCACCCAGACGGGGCTCGCAAGGACTTCAGGACAGGGCCAACCGGCCAGGATCCACTCGAGCCGCGCGACCACGGCCGCGGCGGGCGGACACCCGACCGGCTCCTGTTCAGCCGCCGATCTCGTGACCGGGCTCGTGAGCGAGGCGCTTGAGCTCATGGGCAGCCGCGGAGGAGGAGCGTGATGAACGACCAATGGCCAAGCCCCGGCAGCGATTGGCCCGATGGCCTGAGGGCCGCGGCGGATCGCGCGCGACAGCAGTTGAGGGATTTCAAGCCCCGGGGGTTCCTGACCGTCCTGGTCATCCTGGTGGTCGTGATCCTGCTCTGGTCGAGTTGGTACACGGTGCAGCCCGAGGAGACGGGCGTGGTCCAGCGGTTCGGTGCGGTGATCCGAACGGTGGGGCCGGGCCTCCACTTCAAGCTGCCGTACGGCATCGAGACGGTCCGCCTGGTTCCCACGGCCCGGGTTCTCAAAGAGGAATTCGGGTTCCGAACGGCTGCCACGGTTGCCGGCCAGCGAACGCAATACGCGGATAACAAGGCCTTCAAGGATGTCTCGCTCATGCTGACGGGGGACCTGAACGTGATCGATGTCCAGTGGATCGTCCAGTATCGGATCGAGGACCCGATCCATTTCCTCTTCCGGGTCCGGGACACCCGGCAGACGATTCGGGACATCGCCGAGGCGGTGATGCGCCGGGTGGTCGGCAACCGGCTGGGGAGCGATGTCCTCACCGTCGGCCGCGTGGCCGTTTCCACCGAGGTGAAGGAGGAGATGCAAAAGATCCTGAACGCCTACGAGGCTGGGGTCCGATTGGTCACCGTGGAGCTGCAGGACGTGACACCCCCTGATCCTGTCAAGCCGGCCTTCAACGAGGTGAATGAGGCGCGCCAGGACCGGGAACGGACGATCAACCAGGCCCAGGAGCAGGCCAACCGGGAGGTCCCTAAGGCGCGGGGTGAGGCAACCCGGACCATCACCGAGGCCGAAGGCTATGCCCTCGAGCGGATCAACCGGGCCAACGGAGAGGCCACCCGATTCCGGGCCGTCCTGGATGAGTACCAGCGTGCCCCGGAGGTCACTCGCCGCCGTCTCTACCTGGAGGCCATAGGCGCCATCCTGCCCGAGGCAAAAGCCTTGTACATTGTGGACGGCGACCAGAAGGCCCTGGTGCCCTGGCTCCTCCTCGAGCCGGGCGCGCGGCCAGCCGCGGGAGGGAAGCAGCCATGAAGACCACACTGAAGATTTCCCTGAGTGTCCTCGCGGTGATGATCCTCCTCGTCCTCACCGGGACCTTTTACGCGCTGGAGGAGGGCCAGCAAGCGGTCATCGTCCAGTTCGGCCGGCCCGTGGGCCAGCCGGTGACCGAGGCGGGCCTTCACCTCAAGCTCCCGTTTGTCCAGGAGGTGCGCCGCTTCGAGAAACGCCTCCTCATCTGGGACGGGGACCCGAACCAGATCCCGACCAAGGGGCGGGAGTTCATCTGGGTGGACACCACGGCACGCTGGCGGATTGCCGACGCCAAGAAATTTCTGGAGTCCGTGGCGACCGAGGCCGGAGCCCAGTCCCGCCTGGACGACATCATTGATTCCGTGGTC
>DATEAO010000466.1:0-2094 GCA_035288345.1 Candidatus Methylomirabilota bacterium
GAACTCCGCCGCCAGGATGAGCGCCAGGCAAGGACCGAGAGTGAACCAGAGAGCTCCGTCGTTCATGGGGGTTGTCTAAAGCGCCTGCCCGACCTGTTTTCAGGCGGGCTAGATTAGCACGGGAAGGCTCCGGGTGGAAGGGAACCGTCGAGCGCGGACGAACGGGAAAACACCCGGGGCGTAAGATCGCCGTGGGTTAACACCCCGTCGACTTTCGGCGGTTGTTACGGGGACTTCCCCACAGCCTCGTTGCTGATTCCCCCTATTTTCCCCACTCCGAGTGACGAGCTCCGACCTTGTAACCCGCTTGACGTAAATCACTTTCGGAAGCGCGCCGGGCCAGCGACGGCGGGCATACTTCTTGCTGTCACAGTCGTTTCGAGGCGTCGCCCCCAGCCTCGTGCCTCCGGATGAGCAGGGAGCCATGGCCGATTCTGGAGCAACCGACCCGAAGACAGCCCGCCACGCCGTGGCGGCAGCGGTGGGCAGCCGCTATCACCTCCAGTCCAAGGTGGGCGCCGGTGCCTTCGCCGACGTGTACCAGGCCCACGATACGATACTCAACCGCGCGGTGGCCATCAAGCAGTTCCGGCTGGACAGCTTCGGCTATCTCAACAAGAAAGAGGATCTCCGGGAGAGGATACTGCGCGAGGCGCAGGTGGCGGCGAAGCTGCACCACTCGAATATCGTCACCATCCATGACGTCATCTTGACCGACGAGCGGTGTGTCATCGTGATGGAGTTCGTGGAAGGCGAGACCCTGGAGACCGTCCTCAAGAAACATCGGCGCCTCGGCCTTTCCGACACAACGAAGGTCTTGACCCAGGTGGCGGAGGCACTCGGCTACGCGCACCACCAAAAGATCGTTCACCGCGACGTGAAACCGGCCAACATCATGGTTTCCCCTTCCGGCCAGGTCAAAGTGACCGATTTCGGAATCGCCAAAGCGGAGTCCTCCACGAACCTAACCGCCGCGGGGAGCATCCTCGGAACGCCAGACTATATGTCGCCGGAGCAAGCGCGTGGCGGAAAAGTGGATGGCCGATCGGATCTCTTCTCACTCGGCTGCGTCCTGTATGAGTGCTTGTCCGGTGAGAAACCTTTCCCAGGTGACAGTTTGACCGGCGTGCTCCTGAAGATAGTCAGCGAGGAGCCTCGTTCCATCGATTGGGAGAACTTGGGCTTGCCCGTCGCGGTCCTGGCCGTCCTGCAAAACGCGTTGGCCAAGGACCCGCTAAAGCGATTCCATTCGGGCGCCGAGTTCGTACAAGCCTTGCGCTCTCTCCCCACGGTCGAGCCCAACGGACCGAGCACCATTTTCACCGATGGGGAAGACATTTCTGACTCGGCACAGGAACTCGCGGCCGAGCTGACTACGGCTTCCTCCGATGACTCGGTGGCCGACAGCCTTATGAGAGAAGCGCGGCGCACCACCAGCATCAACCTACACCTCCGGGCCCTGCTGCTCGAGGACCGCCGGCTACGACTCATCTCCTCCCCTTTGCTTCATTTCCACAATGTGAACCTGACTCCTGAGGAAGCCTTCATTCTCTCGCGGATCGACGGCACGGTGACTCCCGGCGACGTGTTCAAGGTGAGCGCCCTCTCAGAGAAAGACACGGCTCGAACCTTACTCGGATTGCTGCGCGCCGGTGTCATCGAGCTCCAGGGCGAGCCGGTGAATAGAGTAGAGACACGAGCTCCCAAGCCTGGTGCGGCAAAGACACCAGAGAGCCCCGATGAACCGGCACGACAGAAGATCGATCAGCTGTTCGAGCTCTTTCAGCAACAGGATGATTGGCAGGTCCTGGGAGTCGAGCCCAAGGCGAAATCGGACGAGATCAAACGCGCCTTCCAGAAGAAGATCTTTGAATTCCATCCGGAGCGCTATTCGCATATCGCCGATCCCGATTTCCGAAGAAAACTCTCCTTCCTCTTCACCCGGGTGAGCGAAGCGTTTGCTGCACTCTCCAACCGGGCGTGCTCAGCCGATATGCAGAGGCAGGCGAGCGCAGAGGACGAGGCCCAGGCGGCGAGAAAAGATCAGAAGCACGCCAACGCCATTTTTGAGCGTGCCAAGAAAGCCTTCGGTGA
>DATEAO010000467.1:0-8341 GCA_035288345.1 Candidatus Methylomirabilota bacterium
CCCTCAATCCCGGCTCGCCTGGCAGTTTGCCTCCATCATGGTGCTTTCATTAGTGACGCTCGGTGTGGCCGGCGCTTCCTTTCCGGCTTCCGTTGGCGTATCGCTCGCCATCGGGGGAGCCGCTCTGGCGGTGAGCTTCCACGACCCGTTCGTAGCCGTTCATCTCATACGACGAGGCGCCGTGGTGACGATGCTGGGGCTAACCGTGGTGATGGCGCTCAGGCTTCTCGCTAGGCGATTGACCCCGGCATTCCTGTCTCTGGTTTATGGAGCGCTTCTCTTGAAAGCGCTCCTCGTTTTTCATCCAAGTTTTTTCTTCACCGATCTACCCATACACCAGACGCTCCTCGAGCTTGTCTATCACCGCGGGGTGGTGGATTTCTGGAGCCGGCTTCCCGACTACCAAGAGGCGCACAACCTGGGAGTCGCACCGGTGGGAGGTACCTACCAAGCCTTCCCCTATCCAGTCGTTTTCTATCTCCTCGCTCACCTCGGGAACTCGGCCTTCCACGCGCCGGAGCTCTGGCTGAAACTGGGGGGAGCGCTGGTCAGCGCTCTCGCTTTACTGCCACTAGGCTTTCTGGCAAGAAGGCTCTGCCCGGCACCGAACGCCGATGTGGCGGCCGGCCTCGTCTACCTCTTCACTCCCGCCTACACGCGCAGTCTTCTGCTCCTGGAGTTTTCGGCCCTGCTGGGCCACCTGCTCGACTTAATCGTCATCGCCTATCTGGCTGGAATCTCGCTCCAGCTCTTCCCCACTCGACGAGTTCTCGCTACCGCCGCCCTCATCGGGGCGAGCCTCGCCGTTTACACTTCCGGTTTCATTCATCAAGGCCTCTTGGTAGCCTGCCTTCTCATCCTCGCGCCCCTGCTGAAAGGATTGAGTCGATCCGGAGCGATCCGGTTGGCGGTGGCCGGTCTGGCCGGCGCCCTCCTGGGGCTTCTGACCTACCACCCTCAGACGATCTCCAACCTCTTCGACGCCATCTTGCCGGCGGGAGTGGACGTTCCCACCGAGAGCGAGCTTCCCCTGGGCCCGCGGATCGACTCCGCAGTGGAACGTTCTCTGGAGTTCTTGGGCGGCCCTCTCCTCGCGCTCGGCGCGGCCGGCCTCGCCTTCTCCCTGAAGCGGACATCCCTGCCTTCTCTCCGGTTGCTTCTGTCGGCATGGGCCCTCTCTGGTGCGATCGCTTACTCCCTCCGCTACTACTTGCTGGAGCTCCTTCGCTTCCAAAAGGAGCTTTATTGGGTGGGGGCGCTGCTGGCGGTCACCACCGGCGTGCTGGCGGCGAGCCTGCGGCAGAAGGGTCGGATAGGGACCTTCACCGCCGCCGTCTTGCTGCTGGCCATCGTCATAAGCGGCCTGACGGCTTTCGGAGAGATGGCAACGCGATTCTATGAACGCTACGCCTTCTTGTGATTTGCCTGAGTTTCCTTAACCGGGCTAGCCGGCGAGCTTCATTTTTCGGACGCCGCGAAGCTTTGCTCTCAGGTAGTCGCGGTTCATCTTCGCGATCCAGTCGACGCTGATCCCCTTGGGGCAAGCCGCTTCGCACTCACGATGGTTGACGCAGCTTCCGAAGCCTTCCGCTTCCATCTGCTCGACCAAGTTCACCGCGCGGTGCCAACGCTCCGGCTTCCCCTGGGGTAGAAGATTGAGGTGAGAGAGCTTGGCGGCGGTGAAGAGCTGCGCGGCAGCGTTCGGACACTGGGCGACGCAGGCGCCGCAGCCGATGCAGGTGGCTGCGTCGAAAGCAGCCTCGGCCACTTCTTTCTCCACCGGAATAAGATTTGCCTCGACCGCGCTGCCTGTTGACACCGATATGTAACCGCCAGCCTGGATGATGCGATCGAACGCGCTTCGGTCAACGACGAGGTCCTGAAGGACGGGAAAGGCTCCTGCACGCCACGGCTCGATCTGGATCACATCGTCATCTTTGAACTCCCTCATGTGGAGCTGACACGCGGTGGTCCGCGCGCGGGGTCCGTGCGCTCTGCCGTTGATCATCATGCCGCAGGAGCCGCAAATACCCTCCCGGCAATCGTGCTCGAAGGCCACCGGCCGCTCTCCCCGCTCCTCCAGCCGCTCGTTCAAAACGTCGAGCATTTCCAGGAAAGAGTAGTCTGGGCTGATGTCATCGACTTCGAACCTCTCGAATCGCCCGGACGCAGCACGCCCGACTTGACGCCACACCTTGAGAGTCACCTTCATCACTTGTAACTCCTCTGCGTTGGCTGCACGGTCTCGAAATGGAGATGTTCCTGGTGTGAACGGGGCTCCTCCCCCGCCCCTCGGTACTCCCAGGCCGAAACGTGGGCAAAGTGGTCATCGTCCCGCAGCGCCTCGCCATCGCGCGTCTGGTGCTCCTCTCGAAAATGGCCTCCACAGGATTCGTTGCGGGCGAGCGCGTCTCGACACATGAGCTCCGCGAGCTCGAAGAAGTCAGCGACCCGACCGGCCCTCTCCAGAGAGGCGTTGAGGGTGTCCCCGTTTCCCACGATCTTCAAATTCCCGTAGTACTCTTCCTTGAGAACGGGGATCTGCTGAAGAGCCTTCAGGAGGCCGCTCTCCTTGCGGGACATCCCGCAGGAGTCCCAAACGATGCGTCCGAGATCGCGGTGGAATGAGTCGACGGGTCTCTTTCCGTCGATGGAGAGCAGTTTCTGGACGCGCTCTCGCACCTCGGCCTCGGTGCGGCGAAAAACCTCAGAATCGGTCCTCACCGGCTCGCCGAGGTGGCCGGCAAGAAAATCTGACAGCGTGTACGGCAAGATAAAATAGCCATCGGCCAGACCCTGCATCAGGGCGCTCGCTCCCAGGCGATTCGCCCCGTGGTCGGAGAAGTTGGCCTCACCGATGACAAAGAGCCCCTTTACGTTGCTCATCAAGTTGTAGTCGACCCACAGCCCCCCCATGGTGTAGTGGGGAGCGGGAAAGATACGCATGGGAACTTCGTAGGGATTCTCTGCCGTGATGCGTTCGTACATCTCGAAGAGATTTCCGTAACGTTCTTCGATGGTCTCCCGCCCCAATCGCTGAATGGCGTCCTTCAAATCCAAGTAGACACCGTTCTTGCGAAGACCCACCCCCCGCCCCTCATCGACCACTGCCTTCGCATTCCGCGACGCCACGTCTCGGGGAACGAGATTGCCGAAGCTCGGGTATTTGGCCTCGAGATAATAGTCGCGGTCGGATTCCGGGATCTCGGCCGCCGGACGCTCGTCCTCGGCGTTCCTCGGCACCCAGATGCGGCCGTCGTTCCGAAGCGATTCGCTCATCAGCGTGAGCTTCGACTGGAACTCGCCCGACGGCGGAATGCAGGTGGGGTGAATTTGAGTGAAGCAGGGATTGGCGAAGTAGGCGCCGCGACGGTGGGCGCGCCATATGGCCGTCACGTTGGACGCTTTGGCGTTAGTGGAAAGGTAGTAGGCGTTGGTGTAGCCCCCGGTCGCCAGAACCACGGCGTGGGCGGCATGGCAAGAGATTTCGCCAGTCACAAGACTCCGCACCGCGATCCCCACGGCTCCTCCGTCCTCCACCACCAGGTCAAGCATCTCCGTCCGCGGGAAGAGAACGACCGTACCCGCCTCGATCTGTCGCGACATCGCCTGGTAGGCGCCAAGGAGTAGTTGCTGACCCGTTTGGCCCCGGGCGTAGAACGTTCGCGCCACCTGGGCGCCCCCAAAGGAACGGGTGTCGAGGCCCCCTCCGTACTCCCGAGCGAAGGGCACACCTTGAGCGACGGCTTGGTCGATGATCTCGACGCTCACTTCGGCCAACCGGTAGACATTGGCTTCACGGGATCGGAAGTCGCCTCCTTTGATGGTGTCGTAGAAGAGGCGGAATACGCTGTCGCCGTCGTTGCGGTAATTCTTGGCCGCGTTGATTCCTCCTTGAGCGGCGATGGAATGGGCGCGTCGCGGGCTCTCATGAAAAGTGAAGACTTTGACGTTGTAGCCAGCCTCGCCCAGAGTCGCAGCGGCCGAGGCCCCCGCCAGGCCGGTTCCAACGATGATGACGACGAACTTCCTTCGATTGGCCGGCGCCACAAGCTTCAGGTGATCTCGGTGGGTGAGCCACCTCCGCTCCAACGGTCCGGCCGGCACTTTCGATTCGAGCGGCATGAGCTCTTCGCTACGAAACGATACGGGTCAAAACGGCCAGCGGGACCGAAATGAAACCCACCGCCACCACGACCGAGAAGGTGATGGCGAAGCGTCGCCGCCAAGCGTTGTAAGCGGGATAATTGAGGCCCAAAGACTGAAACATACTCCAAAGGCCGTGGTAGAGATGAATGCCAAGCAGCAGGTTGGCCAAAATGTAGACCAAGGAGATAGGCCAGATCTGGAAGCCGGATACAAGATTGTGATAAGCGTCCCCGGGCACGAAATCGTGGTGAAGGTTGCCGAATGTGAAATGCATCAAGTGATAGATGACATAGAAGCCCAGGAGGACGCCGCTCCACTGCATGGTGCGAGACGCATAGTCGAGCTGCAGACCACGGCGAACGGCGTAATCTCGTGGGCGAGCGCCCCAATTCGTTCGTGCCAGCGCCACCGCCGACCAGATGTGAAGTCCCACCGCGCCCAGCAGCGCAAGCCGCGCCACCCAAAGAGCTCCCCCGTGGGGAAGGGCAGGATAGCCCACCTGGCGCAACCACTCGCTGTAGGCGTTGAATTTATCCGGACCCTGGAAGACCTTCAGGTTTCCCGCCATGTGGCCGAGCACGAAGCCGAAAAGAACGATGCCGGTAAGGGCCATCACGGCCTTTTTTGCGACCGCCGATCTGTAGAGCTCGCCGAACCAGGTCATCTCCGGGATCCGAAGCGGATTGCGAGGTGAGTCTGTCTCCGTTTCTTCCTACTCCAGTTGGTGCTCCACAGCTGTGCCGGGTTCGGGAACGATGTCGGGGTGAGCCATGATGGTGCGCACGCAAGTGTTCCATCGGAGCAAGGCATCGTCGTTTCCGGGTGGTCGCAGTTTCTCGGCTTTTTCATAGAACTCCATCGCCCTACGCAGCCCCTGGTAGGCCGCGTGACCCCGTCCTGGCGCCTGCTGTTGGTACTGGAACTTCGCCTGACGCTCCCAAACGATGCCCGTGTAGTACGCCCGTTCGTAATCACTCTCCAGGCGCGCCGCCAGATCATGGGCCTCCCGGACTCGCGGGCCAAACCCCCGTGGAAACTGATCGGTCAGCGCCAAGAGCAGCGTCGCAATAGCTTCCTGATTATTCTGCTCGATCTCGAGCACGTCCCGACAGATGCTTTCCGCCTCCATGGGCTCGTTCAGCACTCGATACCGCACTGCCTTCTCGAGCGCCGAGGCGATGGCTTCCTTGTGGATCGGTTTCAGTTTAAACATGGCCCTCTCCGTAAGTTCTTCGTTAAAGACGGCCCAAAAGGAAGTATGCGGCGGCCATGGTCCCGACAAGGGCGGTGCCGTAACAGACGGTAACGATCAGTATCGTCAGGTGCTTGATTTTCAAACCGTCGTAGAGCGTGTAGCGAAAGCGATGGGCGGCATGAAAGAGGGGAAGACAAATCAGGACGAAGAGATAGAGCCGGGTAAGAGGATGTCCTGCTAGATCGAGAACGGACTGGTAGCTCGGAGCTTCCAGCCACCCCAGCGGAACCGCGATGCCGGCGACCAGAAAGTGGATAGGGAACAGCAAAGCTGCCACCGTGCCTCCGGCACTGAAGAGAAACCACAATAAAGGGGTCAAAGACTTCGGCATTTAGGCACGCATCCAGATCAAAACGATGACTGCAGAGAGCCCTATCCAGCCAACATAGTTGAGGAAGATGATGAACGCATCGGGCAAGCGCTTGCCGAATATACGAACCACCATCGCTTTCGGCGTCAGGTGAAACCAGGTAAAGGCGTGAAACAAGACACCAGCGAAACAGATGATGTTCAGCATCACGAAAGCCGGCGATTCCAGCCGGGTTAGGAAACGGTTGTAGGCTGCTTCGCCTTCAACCAGAGCGCGGACCTGCCAGAGAGTCAACAAGGCGAAATAGCCCACCGGAAGGCTGGTGAGCTCTCGAAGAACGAACTTCGTATAGGGCCACCGCTCGAGCCACCACCAGACGGAAACAGGCCGTCGGTACCATTTCGGGTGATAAGCGGTGTAATGAGGTTGGCTGCTCATTTCGAGGCCCAGGGTAGGAGGACGGATTTCAGCCAATGGGTGGCGCCGGTGAGCTTGTATTGCTGGATGGCGCCGGCCGGGTCCACTCCTTTGGGGCAAACCTCCGTGCACTCGCCCACGAAAGTGCACTGCCACATACCCTCGTCCCCAGAAAGGATCGACAGACGCTCCGCCGCACCCTGGTCGCGAGAATCCATGTTGTACCGCTGGGCCAAGGCAATAGCGGCGGGACCGATGAAGTTGGGCTCGAGCCCGATCACCGGACAAGCCGCGTAACAGAGGAGGCAGTTGATACACATGCTATGGTGCTTGTACCTGTCCAGCTCGTTCGGCGTTTGCAGATATTCCCCTTCCGAAAGGGGCTTCTCTTCTTCGCGAATGATCCAGGGCTTGACCTTTTTGAGCTTGTTCATGAAATCGGTGATATCCACGACCAGATCTCGAACTATCGGAAAAAAGCGCAAGGCCTCCACACGAATCGGGCCGGGTAGATAACTTGGGAGAAACGCGGCGCAAGTGAGCGTCGGCTGTCCGTTCACCATCATGCCGCAGCTACCGCACACGCCCATCCGGCACGACCAGCGGAAGGATAATGTGCCATCGAGCTGGTCTTTGACGTGGTTCAGCGCGTCGAGAATGGCCCAGTCCTGGCGAAAGGGAACTTCGTACTCCTGAAATGTGGGCTCGGCTTCCCGTTCCGGACGATAGCGCGCGATGGCGAGAGTGATGGTATCGGTCATGGCACCTACTTTCCGTAGACACGCTTTCCGGGAGGCCAGCGAGTGATGGTAACCGGCAAGTACTCGATCCGTGGGGCGTCGTTCGGTCTCTGGTAAACGAGCGTATGAGCCAAGAACTTCTCGTCGTCCCGCTCGGGGTGATCCGTTCGTTGGTGGGAGCCGCGGGACTCGGTACGGGCCCGGGCCGAATAGAGGATGGCCTCGGCCACAACGAGCATATAGGAAAGCTCGAGAGCAGCGGTTAGCTCGGTGTTGAAGGTGTGGCTTCGATCATCGAGCGAAACCTCTCCGAACCTCTCCTGAAGACGTCGTAGGTTCTCCGCTCCTTTATCGAGATCGCTCCCGTTTCGGTATATCCCGGCGCATTCCTCGGTGGTTTTATGCATCTCGGAGCGGAGCGCGGCGACCCGTTCTTTCCCCCCTGTCTTGTCCAAGAATCTCTGGTGGAGCCGGCTTTCTTCATCTTGCGCCTGGGCCAGGACCGCAGGGGCGTGCTCCTTTGCTTTCTTCTCCATGGCGAAACGGGCAGCCGATTTACCGGCACGCGCGCCGAATACCAGAAGCTCGGTGAGCGAGTTCGAGCCGAGACGGTTTGCCCCGTTGATGCTCACGCAAGCTGCCTCGCCGGCGGCGAAGAGTCCGGCGAGAGGCGTTGCGCCATGGATGTCGGTGTGGACCCCTCCCATCATGTAGTGAACGACCGGGCGAACCGGGATCATCTCATGTACGGGATCGATATTCACGTACTTGAGGCAAAGCTCGCGCACGAAAGGCAGCTTCTTGTCGATTTCCTGTTCCCCGAGGTGGCGAATGTCCAGATGAACGTAGTCTCCATACGGACCCTTCAGAGTGCGACCCTTTTCCTGCTCCTTGACGAAGGCCTGGGAGAGGCGGTCGCGGGGACCGAGCTCCATCGAGCGCAGGACCGGCTGGGGCTGAGGCGTGCCCAGATCGTAGTCTTGGAGGTAGCGGTAGCCGTCCTTGTTGAGGAGCCAGCCGCCTTCCGAGCGAGAGGCTTCGGTGATCAGGATCCCGGTGAAGGGCAGCCCGGTCGGGTGGTACTGAACGAACTCCATGTCTTTGAGGGGAACGCCGGCCCGGTATGCCAACGCCATTCCGTCGCCGTTCTTGATGTTCGCGTTGGTGGTGAAGGGAAACACCTTTCCGCAACCACCGGTGGCGAGGATGACGCTCTTGGCGAGAATCGTCACTATCTTGCCGGTAGAGAGCTCTATGGCCACGACGCCCTGGCAACGCTCGTCATCGACGAGGAGCGTGGTGACGAAGAACTCGTCGTAGCGCTGGATAGGGTCGTACTTGAGGGTGGTCTGAAAGAGACTGTGCAGCATGTGAAAACCGGTCTTGTCGGTGGCGAACCAGGTGCGTTCGATCTTCATGCCGCCAAAGGGGCGGACGGCGATCTTCCCATCCGGTAGCCGGCTCCAGGGA
>DATEAO010000468.1:0-3130 GCA_035288345.1 Candidatus Methylomirabilota bacterium
GAGGTGCGAGTTAATCCAGATCTGGCTCGGCAGATGCCGGTACGACAGCTCTCTCGGCGAGAGCATCACCTGCCGGTATTTCCCATCGACCCAGTACCGGTCGTTGTCCACATCGAGGAACTTGTAGTACGTGCGGATCTCCTGAAGCTGGCCAAACGTCGTGAGAAGGGGCCGGTGGTCCCAGAGCCTGATATTGTCCACAGTCGGGCGGTTTCGATCGAGGTCCTGGGACCGGAGATTCTCCTCAGCGGGAAACGGTCGCTGCTCGATCTTGCCGAGGCCATACGCGTCCCGAGTCATGCGGATGTTGTGAGTGATGAACGGGCCCTCGGCCACAAGCTCGTTGGGGGCAACGCTGAAACGCTGCACGATCGAGGGGTAGACCGCAAGGCCTCCGACCCAGGCAACGGCAAGGGCCGCGAGTCCACTGGCGACCACTCGCCACCCTTTGACTCTGATCTGCCAGAGGCACGCGAGCCCCACGAGGAGCGCGAGCACGCTGAGTCCGGTCAGCACCGGCAGCGACGCGTTGATATCCGTGTAGGTGGCCCCGTACACGATCCCGCGTGACGAGAAGAGCAGCCCGAAGCGATCGAGGTAGAACGCCACGGACTTCAGCCCGAGAAGGAGCGCTGCCAACACCAAGAGGTGAGCGCGGGCCCGACCCGCTAGCCGGAGGCCGTTCGGCGTCATGACCAGGCTCCGCTGCAGCACATAGACGAGGAGCGAAAGCAGAAGCGTGACCACGACGAGAAACATTCCCCATCCGTAGAGCAGGTTGTAAAAGGGGAGCTTGAAGACATAGAAGCCGATGTCCCGCCCAAACAGCGGGTCCGCGGCCTGAAATCCTCGGGCGTTTAGGAAGAGGAGCAGCGCTTCCCAGCGACTTGACGCCTGGATCCCAGAGATCAATCCGATCACTCCCAACACCGGAATGAGCAGTCGCCGAATCAAGGGCTCCAACACTGCCCGACCGGGGAGCCCCAACTGGTCCTCAAGCTCCCAGAGCACGTCGGGAGGAGAGGACCGAACCGCCACTCGGAGGTTCGCCCACATGAAGAGAAAGACCGCGAAGCCGACGCCCAGGACGAGCCACCCCCTGAGGGTGAGGACTCTCAAGAAGATTTCCTGGTAGCCGACTTCATTGAACCAGAGCCAATCCGTGTAGACCGGAACAGTCTGCAGCAACAGCAGGAGGAAAAGGAAAGCGAGAATGACCCAGCGGCCGCTGGTGAGTCGTTGTCTTGCCATCGTCGAGCCTAACCCTTCTCTCCCCGGCGGGGAGAAAGCTCCCTTGCGGGGCAGGTCATTCGGAGTGGTCCATCTCGTAGCGAAGCTGCCGCTTCTTCATCCAACGAACCGCCCACAGGTCCACGAGTCCGACGAAGAGCCGGTTCCGAATCCCGTACTTCGACTGACCGTGCAGGCGCGGGCGGTGCGACACTTTCACCTCCGTGAGGCGGTACCCCTGTAGGATGAGTAGCGTGGGGAAAAACCGATGCATGCCCCGGTAAAGCTTGAGATGAGACAGGCACTCCCGCCTGAAGGCCTTGAGGGTGCACCCGGTGTCGTGGATCGTGTCGCCACCGACTTGATTCCGCACTGCGTTGGCGATCCTGGCAGAGACCTTTCGGATCCAGGGATCGCGCCGAGGCCAGCGCCACCCGCAGACCGCGTCCCAGCCTTCCAGGGCCGCGATGAGCATGGGGATGTCCCTCGGATCATTCTGGAGATCGCCGTCCATCGTGACCACCACGTCGCCACGGGCCGCCTTGAACCCGGCATCGAACGCAGCGGTTTGCCCCGCGTTGGCGCGAAAGCGGATCACCTGGATCCGCTTGTCCTCCGCTTGAAGGTCTCGGAGCAGCTCAAACGTTCCGTCTGTGGAGCCGTCATCCACAAAGAGGACTTCCCACTCGCCGCCCAATCGAGCCAGCGCATCCCGCAGCTCCACGAAGAGCGGCTGCACATTTTCAGCCTCGTTATAGACAGGGATGACGACCGAGAGATCCATGTCTAGCTCGCTTGTCCGCCCAACATCTGCGCGGTTCTGCCAGACTTTGTTTTTGACGTCCACTCGCGCCGGGCCGAGAAGCGAGCCAATTCGGGGTCCGGGGCCAGGGGCCTGGGGCTTGTTCGATCAGCCGTTGCGGACCCCCTGACCCCTAGCCCCTGTCCCCAGAACACTGAACGACGGGATGCGACGCTTATCGGCACGGCGCTAGTAGCCCACCTTGCCGGGCGGAGGAGAAAACTCTTTGAACCCGTAGCAGCGAAACACGGAGAACGCGCGGATGATCCGCTCCCCGCGCTGAACCCGCACGATCTCGGGCCCGCTGATCCGCTCAAAGGCTCGCAAGATTGGCTCGGCCAACCGCCGTTCTCCTTCGGTGACATAGATGGCATCCCACCCCCGAAGCCCTGCCACGCCCCCCCAAAGGTCATATTGATTCAGCCGCCGTCCCAGGTTGACATTATAGGCTCGTGGCTGCCCTTCGACATAAAAAGCTAGTTCGCTCGTGACCTGGTAGCGTTCGGAAAACAGGAAGACCCTGTTCTGGGTCTCCATCTCGCGTTTGATCCGGCTCACCGCGTTTCCCATGTCGCGCCACCCTTTCAGACGAACGGTCGGATCGTACTCAGGAGGCAGCGCAAACCCGGCACCGCTCAGCAGCTCAGTCTCGTGGGCCACAGCGGTCACTCCAAACCCGAGCAGCAGGCCCGCGGTCACCGCGCCCCCCAGCCATCGCCGCCCTCGGCGTCCTAGCTGTGCCCAGCAGTGACGGAGCGCCAGCACGGTCAGGAGTGCAGCCGGCACGTATGCGGGCGCAGTCCAGTTGGCCTGCACCTTGGAGCGAAAGCTCAGCAAAAAGAAAAACCCGAACATCGGAAGCGCGAAGCTCATCAGGAAGCGGGCCGGCTCGCGCCGCTGGATGAACCCCTCGCGCCATCCGCGCCACACCCCGTACCCGATCCCGCACGCGATCAACGGGGTGAGGAGAAAGAACTGGCCACCGAGAAACTCAGCCACACGAGCAAGATCGATCCCCGCCGCGGGAGCCCGGCTCGCGGTGTGTCGAAACGAGACCCAGTCGTGCTGCGCGTTCCAGATGAGCACTTGGGAGAAGAT
>DATEAO010000469.1:0-2354 GCA_035288345.1 Candidatus Methylomirabilota bacterium
CCGATGCGACGGTTATCGGCCCGCCTCCTGGCGGCGGGAGAGGAAGCGGAGGAACTCGGCGCCTTCTCTGAGTCGGCGCTTCATGATGTGAGGATGGCGCGCCATCTCGCCGGCCAGAGAGAAGATCTTGCGCGGGCGGAAGTAGAAGCGGCGGTAGAAGCTCTCGACCGAATCGAAGATCTCGGTGTGCGGGAGCTGCGGATAGCTGAGCGCGCTCACCTGCACGCCGTCGGCATTGACAAGTCCACGGCCATCTAGCCAGCCCTGAGCGAGCGCCTCGCGGTACATCGCGGTGCCGGGATAGGGCGCGGCGATCGAGACCTGAAGCGTGTCGGGATCGAGCTCGCACGCGAAGCGGATCGTCTCCTCAATGGTTTCCCGCGTCTCTTTGGGGAGCCCAAGGATGAATGTGCCGTGGATCTTGATGCCCAGGCGCTTGGCATCCTTGGTGAATTGGCGCGCGACATCAAGCCGGACGCCTTTCTTGATGTGGTTCAGGATCTTCTGGTTACCTGACTCGTAGCCCACGAGCAGAAGCCTGAGTCCGTTGTCCTTCATCACCTTCAAGCTTTCGTAGGGCACGTTCGCCTTGGCGTTGCACGACCAGGTCACGCCAAGCTTGCCCATGCGTCGAGCGACGGCTTCCGCTCTTGGAAGATCATCGGTGAAGGTGTCGTCGTCAAAGAAATACTCTTTCACTTGGGGGAAGCAGCGGGTCGCAAGGCGGATCTCCTCCTCGATGCTCTCCGGGCTGCGCGTGCGATAGCGGTGCCCGCCCACAGTTTGGGGCCAGAGGCAGAACGTGCATTTGGAGCGGCAGCCCCGCCCGGTGTAGAGCGAGAGGTACGGATGCAGGAGGTATCCGATGAAGTAGTGCTCGATGGTCAGGTCGCGCTGATACACCTCCGTCACAAACGGAAGCGCGTCCATGTCCTCCAACATTGGCCGATCGGGCGTGTGATGAATCCGGTCTCGATCGCGATAGCTGAGGCCGAGGATCCGGGAGAGCGGCCGGTCCTGGGCCACTTCCTGAATCGTGAAGTCGAACTCATTGCGCGCAACGAAGTCGATGCTTGGCGAGGCAAGCAGCGTGTCTTCAGGAGCGACCGCGACGTGGGCGCCGACGAAGCCGATTCGCAGCCGAGGGTTCTCAGCCTTCAGCGCCTCGGCGACTTTGACGTCGTACTGGAATGACGGCGTGCTCGTGTGGAGAACCGCCAGCTCGTATTGGCGGGCCAAGGGCAGAATGCTATCGAGGGTCAACCCGTCAGGTGGAGCATCGAGCAGCTTGGAGCCACGGACCAACGCGGCGGGTTTAGCGAGCCACGTCGGGTACCAGAACGAGCGAATCTCGCGCCTGGCCTGGTAGCGCGACCCCGCGCCGCCGTCGAACCCTTCATAGGACGGCGGGTGCAGGAACAGGGTCTTCAAGTAGCTCTCACCCATAAACGGCCCCCATCATATCATTTTCGGGAATCGGGATTCGGGAATCGGGATTGCTAGTTCCCGAATGACCTCGAACTTGCGAACCCCGAGCCCCGGACCCCGAACTACGGTTCATTCGAATACAGCCAGCGGCCGCCTCCTTCTGCCAGCTTGTGGAGGTTGGAGAGCCCGCTCACAACGCTTCGCTCCGGGGCTCGAATGGTCACAAGAAAGACGCGCCGCGGGCCTCGCCACGCCTCGGCAAGCTGCGCGCGGCTCCAGAAGGTTTCCATTGAATCCGGAAATGTCGCGCCGAAGCCGAGCACGCTCACCGTCCCGTCCAGAATCCTCGGCCGATTGCCGGAATAAAACTCCAGCGCGCCGGAGTTTTCAATGGGCCCCTCATGGACAAGCACGTCACCGGGACCAAATCGGCTCGAGATCTCACGCGCCATGGCGCGGACTGAGCGCGCCTCAGAGACCAACGATCCGGCATATCCCACCAGCGGCATCCACGCCAGCAGCGTGACGCAGACCATAATCAATCCAAGCGTCCGCGCATTGCGGGCAATCGCCACGACGAGTCCGAGACTTCCAGCGCCAAAGACCAACGCTGTCGCGCCCACCAGAGGTCGGAGATTCTCCCATGAAGGGAACGGCGACGGCTGGCCGATTGCGAGCTCTTTTCTCGTGTAGACGTCTGTTGCGCTGAAGATCCAGCTCGTGAACGCGCGACCATCACTCCAGTAGATCCACGCCAACCCCAGGGCAATCGCCAAGAACGTAATGAGGTGCAGGACCTGCCCCCAAACCACGGCTCGACTTTTTTCCCACCACCGGGCTGCCAGGAGCGCCAGTGCGGGATACGCCGGGAGCCCGTAATGGGGGAGCTTGAACGGAGCCAATGTGAAGAGGAGAAACATTCCGGC